>NZ_JBALPC010000207.1:0-7257 GCF_036965225.1 Bacillus sp. JJ1474
GTCTGTATGATATCATGCTGAATAGATGTCTTAATCTTCTCCATTTGTTTTATTATTTCTTCGCTTATGACATGAATCTCTTTTAATTTTTGCTTATTATCACTTGTTAATAAATCTTTATTGATACTATCTAATACCGTACCACGCAAATCAATGTATGCAGTTAATTCATCAATTTTCTTACCTCTGTCCTCATTTTGCCCGTTTAAAACTGATTGCCTTAGCTCATTGGTAATAGAAAACAGATTGTCAATGCTATCCATCAAACTAGCCCGCTTGTACTATATTGTTTCTTTCGATTGATGATTATTACTTCCTTCCAAGCATCACGGAATTCCGTAACTAACCCTTCTACTTCACTAATGATATCTAAATCATTCTTTATATTAGCTTCTATTAATCTGCGATTCATATAGTCATATAGCCTTCTCATTTCCTTTGAAATAGGATAATCAAAATTGAGAGTTACTATCAGCTCTGAAATAATATTTTGTGCTTTTGAAAGATTGGTATGCTTGGCTTCAATATTGTTATCTTGAACAGCTTTTTTCGCTAGGTTCAAGAATTTTAAGCAACCATTATAAAGCATAAGTGTCAATTCACCAGGAGAAGCAGTTAAAACAGCGTTCTGTTGATAAGTCTCAAATTGTTTCTGCATGTTTAAAATATCCTCCTAAAATTTAGTGTAGCCTCTTATTTTAACCTATCATTCCAAATATGGAACTACTTTGTGCATTCATCTTATTAATCGCTTGCTCCATAGCCGTAAATTGCTTCCAATAGCGATTTTCGATCGTCTTCAGTTTATCTTCCCAAGTTTTCATTTGAACGGAAACATCTTTTATCGAGCTACCAAGCGAGCTAATATCAAGATTTACCGCGGTGTTTGAGCGTCCTGCCTTTTTGTTTAAACTGTCTATCGATCTACCTACTTCATTATAAACTCTAGAAGCAATCCCATCATTGCTTGTAAATAGCCTTTCTACTGCATCTGGATTGTTGGCAATTGCTTCTTTTAATTTATCTTCGTCGATTTCTAATTTCCCATCTAAGGACATGAAAGCTGACGTAATACCAATTTCAGATAGCATTTTCAGCTGGCCATTCGGTATTCCCGAAACTGTATTATACATCTTTCCTCTAAGATTGGTTAAAGAATCTCTAATAATTTGATCATTGTATAGTAAACCTTGTTTAGCCTTTTCGTCCCACTTCTCAGCTTCTTTTTCAGATAAACTTTCTCTTTCCTCATCTGTTAAGGGCTGATATTCCCGATTTCGAGGCGATTTCACTTTCGAATTTAAACTATCGATCAAAGAATTATAACTTTCGACAAAGTCTTTAATTTTGTTGAAAATGGACTCTGTATCGGAGTCGACATTAATTGTTGTAGTAGTCCCTGCTTTTAGAAGCGTCAAATCCACACCGTATACAGTTACCTTATTTGTGGTTAAATTATCAATTACAGTTCCGTCAAATTTAATTTCCGCATTCTTTCCTTCGGCTTTATACGGAGGAGAGGCAGGGCTAGCAGCAGACGATCCATTAAAAATTAGTGAAGCAACATTTGTAGAACCTGTCAAATCGGTTAACTCAATACTTTGGTCTTTTCCCATATCCTTTGTAGTAATGACAAAACTGGATGTTGCTTCATCAAAGGACGCTCTCAATCCCAAAGATTTTCCAGTCGAATCAGTTGCTGATCCTATTTTACTAGCCAAGGAAGCAAAAGTATCATTTTCAGTAACAGTGATTGTTGCTGTTCCGTTTGCAGCCTTGATCTCAAAAGTTGAGTCACCTTGCCCTTGTGGTATTACTTTGTCTGTCCCCTTTGCAGCTTTGCCGGCTTCATTGTTAATGACAGAACCTGATTTAATTTTAGCAGTTTCAGCCAATTGCTTAATTTCCAATTCATACGACCCTTGTATCGCATTGCTTCTTGAAGAAACCAATGCATTAACTGTATTAGAGGAAGTCGCCTTAAACCCATTAAAATCACTTGAAAATCTTAATTTATCTACTTTTTTTTGAAAGGCGCTAAGTTCAAGATTAACATCTCTATAAGCATCACGCTGCCATGACAGCCATTCTTTTTTCTTAAATAATTTATTTAACGGAGCACGCTCCGCATTCATTAAATCTTTTATTATTTGATTTGTATCAAGACCAGATGCAAATCCAGTAATTCTCATCGTATTATTCATCATTTCGGGCACCTCCATTAAATCTTATTATCTACGAATAAACCTAAGTACTCCTTCATCGATGCGTACATATCTAACAGCTTCTTAGGAGGTATTTCCCTTACCGTTTCCTTTGTTTCATCATTTATAAGAGTTACATAATACTTCTGTAGTTTTTCGTGATACATATACTTTAAAGAAGTATGAGTATTTCCTAAAACTTGGTTTATATCTGTCACAACTTGCTTTAAATCCTTTTCTTGTATAGCTTTTTCTATATTATTCTCAGGCTGCTGTTCTAAGATGTGTGATTGTTGCCCCTGACCTCTTGCAGATTTATTACTTTCAAAGCTAATATTATCATTGGAAGATCTGGAAATTAAATCAACAGAGCCCATTTTTATCCCCCTACTATTTTTTCTACTTATTACATCGGATCATTTTGCAATATATTTACTATTTAAGGGCTATTAATCTGCTTTTTGCAGGTATATAGTTATGGCCTGCAGAAATTTCATAGAAATATATCGCCTTATCCTTTTGATTAAACATTTCATAGTAGACTCCCAGATTATAAGCCGCAAGGAACGAGCATGTTCCTAGAACAATCTCTCTTTCATTTCGCTCTCCCAATGCAAGACAAATTAAATAGGATCTCTCGATGAGAGGAAGAAAATCAATATTCTTAGCCGTATCACTTAACACAAAATTCATATAAAAGATTCCACAAACAAACTGATAATCAGGACTGTTCCCTAAAGGTACATTCATTTGGTCAATAATTTCAAAAGCAGGGTAGTATTGCTTCAATTCAATTAATGTATAAATATAATTGACGACCAAATCTGTAAAGTATCCCTCTGAACGATCAGCTACTTCATAACTTCTCTTAAAAAAATGGGCTGCATCCTGATAGAGACTCATTGTTTTATATTGTCTAGCAAGCTGAAAAAAGATATAAGCATTCCTTGGATGATTAGAAAGCTCTTCCTTTAAAATTGTGAGATTACGCCCTGATTTATCTGTTTGAAAATAACCCGTATGGAATACATCAATAGGCAGCTCAATTCGAGGCAAATTAGATACAACCTGCTCATGTATTTTCCCAGAATAATAAGCTCCTTTTGGTATCAATCGAGAAATATATAGTTGCGAATACCGTTCTTCATTATTTTGCAAAAAATTGCTTTTAATATTAACTTTCCCTATGAAATGTTTGTCTTGAAGCAAGCTATTTACTTTATCTTTATCCCACCTCATAATTTGCTCATCTGCATCAAGAATCAAATTCCAGTCAGACGTGGATTTAGACAACGCAAAATTGCGTGCAGAAGCGAAATCATTTGTCCAAGTATATTCATAGACTTTTGCGCCGTAATCCCTTGCTATTTCTAACGTATTATCAGTAGAACCAGTATCTACAATTATGATCTCACTTACATAACTTTCTACTGAGTCTAGACAAGCACCTAAGTTTTCCTCTTCATCTTTCACGATCATGACTAAAGAAATGTTTTGCATTTTGTTCTCCTTAAATACAACTGTTGTCTTTAATATCGACTTTATTTTAATATCTTGAATTGGATAAAACTAGTTATTATTAACATACCATTATAAATATTCTTCAATCCCTTAATTGAATAGTATTCTATCTAATTATGAAAAAAGCTGTGGATGCGAAATTGCTCCACAGCTAAATAAATTTAAAGACCTTTTGTTTTGCGTTAAAAGTTAATAAAGGTTCTTTACCTAAATTACCGAAGTATTAAGAAGATAAAAGGATTTACAGCTTACAGCTTTCTATTTATGCTGCTAAAATAATCTTCCAAAGCTTCTCTCCAGTCCCTCATCCCAGTAAAATTATTTAACCTTAAACCCATATGATCTAAAACAGAGTTTTTTGGTCGATTTGCCTTTTGAACAAACTCCACCGAACTCACAGGCACTAGGTCTACGTTTTTTTGAGCGAGTTCAAATATTTTTCCAGCAAATTCAAACCAGGTGCACTCACCTGAATTAGTGATATGGTAAATACCATATAATTTTGTTTTGATCAGCTCTGAAACCTTTGTTGCGACATCTAAAGTATTGGTCGGTGAGCCCACTTGATCATTTACGACTTTAATTTGTACGCCCTTTTCAGCAAGATTTAACATTGTATTAACAAAGTTATTTCCATTTTTCCCATAAAGCCAAGAAGTACGAACAATAAAATATTGGCTATGAAAATCCTTGACCATATTTTCACCAGCAAATTTTGAACTTCCATAAACATTTATTGGATTTGGGGTATCAAATTCGTTATACTTCCCTAGTTTATTCCCATCAAAGACATAATCCGTACTAATATAAACCATCTTAGCCTGTATTTTTTCACATGCTACAGCTATATTCCTTGTACCAATAGCGTTAATTAAATATGCAGCTTCCTGCATTTCTTCCGCTAAATCTACTTTTGTATATGCCGCAGAATGAATTACAACGTCAGGCATTATCCTAATAATCGTCTCTACAACTTGTTCATAGTTCGTTACATCCAGTTCTATCTTCGAAAAAGAATAAACTTGATATTGCTGTTTAAGCAAAACCTCCTCAATATCTGAGCCTAATTGGCCTGCCCCACCAGTAATCAAGACTTTTCCTATATTCATAAGAAAGCACCATATTGAGTTTCATAGTATCGGTGATATTCACCTGATTTAATTCTATTCCACCAAGTTTTATTATTTAAGTACCAGTTTACTGTTTCAAGTAATCCCTTTTCAAAGTCATAAACTGGTTTCCAACCTAGCTCATCTCTTATTTTTGTTGCGTCAATTGCGTATCTTCGATCATGGCCTGCTCGGTCTTCAATAAATTGAATCAAGCTATGTGGTTTTTCTAAAATATTTAATATTTCCTTAACTACCTCAATATTTTGCTCCTCATTATGACCGCCAATGTTATATACTTCTCCAGATTTTCCATTATGCAACACTAAATTAATTGCAGAACAATGATCAAAAACATGAAGCCAGTCTCGAACATTTTTTCCGTCCCCATATACTGGCAGACTTTTATCTTCTAAAGCGTTAGTGACTATAAGAGGGATTAACTTTTCAGGAAAATGAAATGGACCGTAATTATTAGAACATCTTGTAATGTTAACATTTAACCCGTAAGTCTCATAGTACGCTTGAACTAACAAATCCGCACTTGCTTTACTAGCTGAATAAGGGCTATTAGGTGAAAGAGGAGTAGTTTCTACGAAAAAACCATTCTCACCCAATGATCCATATACTTCATCTGTAGAAATTTGCAGGTATTTCTCAATATTATTCTCTTTAGCCACTTCCAAAAGAACTTGAGTTCCTAAAACATTCGTCTTAACAAAAATCCCAGGATCAGAAATACTTCTGTCTACATGTGATTCAGCTGCAAAGTTAATAATGACGTTTACATTGTGCTTTTGAACTACATATTGAAGAAGTTCCTTGTTTTGGATATCTCCCTTAATAAAGAAATAGTTCTTTCGGTTCTCATAATCTATAAGGTTTTCTAAATTACCAGCGTAAGTCAGAAGGTCATAATTAATTATTTGATATTCCGGATAACTATCCAGCATATATCGAACAAAATTGCTCCCAATAAACCCCGCTCCACCTGCTACTAGAATATTCACTAATATAACCCCTTAAAAGTTTAATTCGGCATTTTTTAACACCGGCCAATTCTCGTCCTTATTTGATAATATTGGGTTTGAAAGAGGCCACGATATATTCAATTCAGGGTCACTCCACAAAATACCACGATCATGTTCAGGCGAATAATATTCATCCACCTTATAAAAAATTTGTGTATTTGGAACAAGAGTACAAAAACCATGGGCAAATCCTTTTGGTACAAGTAATTGGCGAAAATTATTTTCTGACAAAATAAATCCTTCCCATTGTCCAAAAGTTGGTGAATTTTTTCTTATATCTAGAACAACGTCATACACAGCTCCACTCAACACCCGCACCAACTTTGTTTGTGCCTTTGGATTTAACTGATAGTGTAATCCCCTAATTGTTCCAGATTCTTTTGACAGAGACTGATTATCTTGAACAAATTTATTATTTAATCCCACTTTTTCCAATAAAGATTCGTTGTAGGATTCCATAAAAAATCCTCGATGATCATCATGAACTTTTGGACAAAGGATTTTCACATCAGGGAATTTCGTATTAATAATCTCCATATTAAACACCCTTATAGCTTCATATATACATTAAAATACTCGCCAAGATCTGTATTTACAGCAAGTTCGTTTGCCTTAAATAGAGAGTGATGAGTACCTGCATCCGTCCACCAGCCTGACATAACATCATAAGTAAGAGAGCCCTTTTCAATGTAGGCATTATTAACATCCGTAATCTCCAGCTCTCCTCTATTGGAAGGCTTAAGACCGCGAATAATATCAAATACTGACGAATCAAACATATAAATACCCGTTACCGCATAATTACTTTTTGGATGCTTTGGTTTCTCTTCTATACTTTTAATAATAGTACCTTCTAATTCTGGGACACCAAATCTTTGTGGATCAGCTACTTCTTTAATTAAAATTTTTGCTCCGTCACCTTGCTGGTTATACTTGTATATATATTTAGCAATATTGTCAGAAAACACATTATCCCCAAGAATAACGGTCATATTATCTGTTCCAACAAATGTTTCACAGAGACTCAGAGCTTGTGCAATACCACCAGCCTGATCTTGCACTTTATAAGTAAAGGTAACACCAAACTCTGATCCGCTGCCAAGTAAATTGACAACATCGCCCATATGCTCTTTTCCTGTTACAATCAAAATATCTTTAATATCTGCTTCAACTAATTTGAAAATAGCATGATATATCATGGGATATCTTCCAACCGGAAGTAAATGTTTATTTGTTACTTTTGTTAGGGGGTATAGGCGTGAGCCTGTGCCACCTGCTAGGATTATGCCTTTCATAATATCCTCCTTAGAAAAATCAAAACCTATGAATAGCATAGTAAGAAAATAATCTATTTAATTTTATTTACACACGAAATGTTAATGACTAATCTTT
>NZ_JBALPC010000208.1:0-6695 GCF_036965225.1 Bacillus sp. JJ1474
GGACGTCGCTAGGCAAAAGAAGAACAGCTAATAAGGCTGTTCTTTTTTGTGGAGTTTTGTAAGGGAATCCATAAAGATTATGTAATTCAGCTTTATGAAGACGAACTATAAATAGCATATTAAGCAGCAGACCAAATCATAAATTGATTTGGTCTTTTTATTTGAGTTAGGCGGACACCAGTTCCGCTATGTGTACAAAAATAGGGTAATTTCATATAATTGCGGACATAGATTCCGTTATTGATAAAAAAGCAGAGATTTTCTTGTATTTTTCCAATAATCGCGAACTTAGTGTCCGCATTGGTTTCTTTAACTATGGAATTTAAATGAGTAAGAGCAAAAAAAATCATGCTCAAAGAATTCTCTGAGCATGATTATTTGTATGCATTATTTACTTTTAATTAAATTACTATTTTTTATATGTTTCTTCTCTACATTTTCAGAACTATTTCATGAATATGCCCTTTTTTCAATGCAACCAATGAATTCATGTTTTTCCTTTTGTTAACGTTTGATAAATTAAAAAAGGTCCCTTCTTGGAGGTAATGTTTAAAAAGGACTGAATAAAGGGAAAATCCTGATTGGGCATCATTTTTATTAATTCGCTCCACCATTCCGTTTCATACCGAGCGATCATACTTAAATTATAAAGCAATAAATAGTGGATTAATAATTCCGGGAAAAAATTTAGGCTGTTTTTGATTCTAGGGAAATAAAGCTGTTCATTATCAATATTGAATTTAATTGGGAGCAGATCATTTATGCATGTTGAGTTGATCGTAAAGTGTATAAATTGTTCATCTGCACCTTGTATATCGGCTTTATTTCCGTTATTCCAATATTCTATAAAGCGGGCTTCAGTCATATGAAAGGTGTCTAAAATTTCCTTTGGCAGTAGATGTATTTGATCCTGCTGTTTCATTTGCAAAAATGTTTGTTTCCCCTCTGTTTGTTTGAACATTTGAGTAAGTTCAGGAATCTGAGAAAGTAACTCCCTCATATTTGTTTTTTCACCTTCTAAATGTTTCATGTGAAACAGTTTTTCCCCCATATACGGAAAAAGTCCGCTTTTCTGGATTTTTACCTCATCATGAAAAAAGTGATATTGTTGTTTTTTCCTTTTCCTAGTTGAAACACCATGTGCAAGAACAGTGGTTGTTTCAGGATAATTAGGGTCTACAGTTAAAATACAAGCTTTTATTAAATGAACCATTCCGTAAAATAAAAGAATGGGCTTAATTAATAACGGAGCAAGTTCTGCTTGTTTGTAATAAATTTGTCCATGTTCAAGATAATATATAAAAGGGTAGCTGTTTTCATAACTTTTTTGTTCTGCTGAGTCCAAATGTTGAAGATGATAGCATTTTTTTAGAAAGGATTGTGAGGAGCTTGCCGAAAAATAATATAAAAATGAATCCCAATCTTTATAGTCACGCATTAATAAGCACCTCCGAGTTTTTAGAAAAATCCAACATATTGAAGAATCCTTGACAGTATTTTGCCCAATTGATAACCTACTAATAATATTTTCAAGAATTGGGGGTCAAAAAGATGTGGGAAAGTAAGTTTGTAAAAGAAGGTTTAACTTTTGATGATGTGTTACTTGTTCCTTCTAAATCAGAGGTTCTTCCACGTGATGTGAGTTTAAGTGTTCAGCTTACAGATAAGATTAAGCTTAATATTCCAATTATCAGTGCAGGGATGGACACTGTAACTGAAGCAGAAATGGCTATTGCAATGGCTCGACAAGGTGGATTGGGTGTCATTCATAAAAATATGACGATCGAGCAGCAGGCTGAGCAAGTCGATAAAGTGAAGCGCTCTGAAAGCGGCGTTATTACAGACCCATTTTTCCTTACCCCAGAACAACAAGTATATGATGCCGAGCATTTAATGGGGAAATACCGAATTTCAGGTGTACCTATCGTAAATAATGGTGAAGAGCAAAAACTTGTTGGTATTTTAACAAACCGGGATCTTCGATTTATTTCGGATTATTCGATTATTATTTCTGATGTTATGACAAAGGAAAACCTTGTCACTGCACCTGTGGGAACTACTTTAGAAGAAGCAGAGAGCATTCTTCAAAAGCATAAAATTGAAAAGCTTCCGCTTGTGGACAGTGAAGGGATCCTAAAAGGTTTAATCACTATAAAAGATATTGAAAAAGTGATTGAGTTTCCAAATTCCGCTAAAGATGAGCAGGGCCGCTTGCTAGTTGGGGCTGCTGTTGGCGTAACAAAAGATACAATGATGCGTGTAGCGATGCTTGTTAAATCTCAAGTAGACGTTATTGTAGTAGATACTGCACACGGACATTCAAAAGGAGTAATAGATACTGTTCGTGAAATAAGAAAAACTTACCCTAACCTAGCGATTATTGCGGGAAATGTTGCAACTGCAGAAGCAACAAAGGAATTAATCGAAGCAGGAGCAGATATTGTAAAGGTAGGAATTGGACCTGGCTCCATTTGCACAACTCGAGTAGTTGCCGGAGTAGGCGTTCCTCAAATTACAGCCGTATATGATTGTGCTACTGAGGCAAGAAAGCACGGAAAGTCGATTATTGCTGACGGTGGAATCAAATATTCAGGTGATGTAGTAAAAGCACTTGCTGCTGGTGGACATGCCGTTATGCTTGGCAGTCTATTAGCAGGAGTAACTGAAAGTCCTGGAGAAACGGAAATCTTCCAAGGTCGCCGCTTTAAGGTTTACCGCGGCATGGGTTCTGTTGCTTCGATGGAAAAAGGTTCAAAGGATCGTTATTTCCAAGAAGATAATAAGAAGTTTGTTCCGGAGGGAATAGAAGGCCGATTACCTTATAAAGGGCCGTTAGCAGATACGATTTATCAGCTTGTTGGCGGTCTGCGTTCAGGTATGGGGTATTGTGGAACAAAGGATTTAACGGAATTAAGAGAGAAATCACAATTTATAAGAATGACTGGTGCCGGATTAAAGGAAAGCCATCCGCATGATGTCCAAATTACGAAAGAAGCACCAAACTATTCTTTTTCATAATTCAATACTAGAACGAGTATGTAAGAGCAGAGTAAGCATGAAGCTTCTCTGCTTTTTGTATGAAAAATTTCCAGGTAAGAATAGGTAAATCCTCTGTCTATGTTTTAATGTCGAATTATGATAAAATATCAGACGTGTACTAAAAAGTTGGAGGGCTTTGTATTGAAAAAATTTCGCAAATATGTAGCTAGTATTCTTGCATTCGTGATGGTAATAGGGCTTTTTCCTAGCTTAAATAGAGCCTATGCAGAAGATATTTTAAATGTTAATGGTGATGCTGCTATTCTAGTAGAAGCAGAGACAGGTAAAGTACTTTATTCGAAAAATGCCGACCAAGTTCTTGGTATCGCTAGTATGACAAAAATGATGACTGAGTATCTTCTTCTAGAAGCTATTAATGAGGGAAGAGTGAAATGGGACCAAGAATATTCCGTTAGCGAGTATGTCTGGAAGATTTCTCATGATACGAATTTATCCAATGTACCTTTGCGCAGAGATGGAAAATACAATATTCGTGAACTGTACCAAGCAATGACGATTTATTCAGCAAATGCTGCAACGATTGCCATTGCAGAAACGCTTGCGGGTTCTGAAGAGAACTTTGTAAAAATGATGAATAAAAAAGCAGAAGAACTAGGATTAAAAGATTTCAAGTTTGTTAACTCATCTGGCTTAAATAATAAAGATTTAAAAGGATTCCACCATACTGGGACAGAAGATGAAGAGAATGTGATGTCTGCTAGAGCTACTGCAATGCTAGCTTCTTATTTGCTTAATGACTACCCAGAAGTGTTAGAAACGACAACTATTCCGAAAATGACCTTCAGAGAAGGCACAGAAGATGCGATTGACATGCAAAACTGGAACTGGATGCTTCCTAGTCTTGTTTATGGCTTTGAGGGCGTAGATGGTTTAAAAACAGGGACAACGGAGTTTGCTGGCTATTGCTTTACAGGTACAGCTGTCAGAAATGGCACCCGTTACATCACTGTTATTATGAATGCCAAGGATGAAAGCGGTAAGGGTACTTATAAATCCCGCTTTGATGAAACAAAGAAAATGTTTAATTATGCATTTAGTAATTTTGGCAAAGAAGAGTTAGTACCTGCTAATTACCAAGTGAAGGGTCAAAAGACTTTACCTGTTATTAAAGGAAAAGAAGACAAGGTAAAGATTGAAACAAAGGATCCAATCACAATGGTTGTGAAAAATGGTGAAAAGGAAAACTATAAGACAAAGCTAGTTTTGGATAAAGAAAAGCTTAATGATAAAGGGGAATTAACGGCGCCTGTTAAAGAAGGAGAAAAGGTCGGAACTTTAACGATTGAATCTTCTAATGAAGGTGACTTAGAATTTTTATCTGAAAAGGGAAAAAATAAAATTCAAGTAGATGTTGTTGCTGCAGAGGATATTGAAAAGGCGAACTGGTTTGTGTTGATGATGCGTGGAATAGGTAGCTTTTTCGGGAATGTCTTCGGAGGCATCTCCTCAACTGTAAAAGGTTGGTTCTAATAAAAAGGGGTTTCTTGTCTTGACAGGAACCCCTTTTTGTTGTTTAGTGTCATTATAGGAAAGGGAATTATTCCGATTTGAATTAACGAAATATTCCTCCATTATTTATGAATATTAAATCAATCAAAATGATGGCAGCTGAAAACGGGTACAGATTTAGAAGCGATTGTAGAGGCAAAAAACATGTTGCTGGTGTGGCAGAGGATTTCCCTGCGGTATTTATTCGTGCTCCTCATATTGTGCAAGCAGGAGAGAATGTGGAAGTTCTGGCGAAACATGATGAGCGTATCGTAGGCAGCACGTGAGGGTCATATTCTTGGATGCTCCTTTCATCCAGAATTAACAGATGACCACCGTATTACCTCCTACTTTATTAACATGGTAAAAGAGGCGAAGAAAAATTAATTTGCATAATATAGTTGCAAATGATTCATAATTGTAGTACATTATGAATTAAAATTTACTATAGTCGAAAGCAATGAGAGGAACTAGTAACAGGATTTTCATTCTAAAGAGAGCCAATGGTTGGTGGAAATTGGCGGGTGAAGCTTGTGAATCCATCCTCGAGCAAAGTATGGAACGCCATTTTTTTGGCCAGTAAATACTTTCGGTATAAAACCGTTATGAATTTAAGGTGGAAGGCTCATGCCTTCAACTAGGGTGGCAACGCGGGTAACTCTCGTCCCTTTTTTGGGGACGGGAGTTTTTTGTGTTTTGCCCCATTAAAAAATTAGGAGGGATTATGAAATGTTAGACATTAAGTTTTTGAGAGCTAATTTTGAAGATGTGAAAAAGAAGCTGGAGCATCGCGGCGAGGATTTAACGGATCTTGGGAAATTTGAAGATCTTGATACGAAACGACGTGAATTAATTGTGAAAGCAGAACAGCTGAAAAGCAGACGGAATGAGGTTTCTCAACAGGTTGCCATTTTAAAACGTGATAAACAAGATGCGGATCATTTAATTGCTGAAATGCGAGAGGTTGGAGATCAAATTAAAGAGCTTGATGATGAGCTGCGCACGGTTGAAGAGGAATTAGATCAACTATTGCTAAGCATACCAAATATTCCGCATGAAAGTGTCCCAGTTGGAGAAACTGAAGACGACAATGTGGAAGCGTGGAAGTGGGGAGAGGTTAGACAGTTTGACTTTGAACCGAAGCCGCATTGGGAAGTGGCTGACCAGTTAAATATTCTTGATTTTGAACGTGCAGGGAAGGTAACGGGAAGCCGATTTGTATTTTACAAAGGGCTCGGTGCACGCCTTGAACGTGCTTTATTCAACTTTATGCTTGATCTTCACACAGAGGAGCACGGCTATACAGAGGTATTGCCGCCATATTTAGTCAATCGTGCAAGTATGACTGGAACAGGTCAGCTTCCGAAGTTTGAAGAGGATGCCTTCCTTATAGAAAATGAGGATTACTTCTTAATTCCAACAGCTGAGGTACCTGTTACGAATATGCACAGAGAAGAAATTCTAAGTGCAGAGGATCTTCCGTTTAATTACGCTGCATTTAGTGCTTGCTTTCGTTCTGAAGCCGGATCAGCTGGACGTGATACGAGAGGGCTGATTCGCCAGCATCAATTTAATAAGGTGGAGCTCGTTAAATTTGTAAAGCCGGAAGACTCTTATGAAGAATTAGAAAAGCTGACAAAGAATGCGGAGAAGGTTCTCCAGTTATTAGGCCTTCCATACCGCGTGATGAGCATGTGTACGGGTGACCTTGGCTTCACTGCTGCGAAAAAGTATGATATTGAAGTGTGGATTCCAAGCTATAACACATACAGAGAGATTTCTTCTTGCAGTAACTTTGAAGCCTTCCAAGCAAGACGTGCGAATATTCGTTTCCGCCGTGAGGCTAAGGGTAAACCTGAGCATGTGCATACATTAAATGGATCTGGCCTTGCAATCGGCCGCACCGTTGCCGCTCTGTTGGAAAATTACCAGCAGGAGGATGGCAGTTTCGTGATTCCAGAGGTGCTGCGTCCGTATATGGGCAACAGAGATGTCATTAAACCAGAGTAAATTTCGCTAAAACTCCAAGTTAGAATACTTTTTGAGCGGGGCCAAACCCCGCTCAAAAAAAATATTAAATAATATTGACATCGTTTTTGATAAATGATATATTATTTCTTGTCGATACGGAGGAATACCCAAGTCCG
>NZ_JBALPC010000209.1:0-13240 GCF_036965225.1 Bacillus sp. JJ1474
ATTTAGCTGATGAAATGTATAAAGAAGCAAAAAAAAATAATTTGGAATATATCACTAAGGATGGTGTTTTAACATCTGATATTTCCCAATTATTCCTTAGCTATGAGAGCAAGGTAATGAGTTTAGAAGAAGGGCAAAGCATTCAAATGAT
The DNA here is from genome assembly GCF_036965225.1 of Bacillus sp. JJ1474. Classification (NCBI taxonomy): domain Bacteria; kingdom Bacillati; phylum Bacillota; class Bacilli; order Caryophanales; family Bacillaceae; genus Bacillus; species Bacillus sp. JJ1474. The sequence continues at coordinate 152 of NZ_JBALPC010000209.1, forward strand.
AATAAGCCCTGTTAAAGAAGAAATGCACACGACAGAAAACTTAGTAGGGTACACGAATATAAAAGAAGATGGAATAGACTTTTTGTATAGTAAAGAATATCATAATATTTACTTTATTAAAGAAGATAACTCTCGGAAATTTTTAATCTCTATTTCCACTTCATGGAGAGAAGCAAGTTTTGTGGAAAAAGAAGAACAAGAAGGATTAATAGAAATTGCTAAAGCCTTTTTTAATTAGCAATGATTGAGATTGGCCGGTAAAAAAAATAATTTCAGGAATAATAAAGATAAGAAAATAGACAAAGCGAGGAATTTTTTTGAAAAAGACTGCAATGTTTTTTCTATGTCTTCTTATCTTATTTATTCCATCACACACCTTGGCGGATAAAAAAATACCGATATTAATTTACCATTCCATTGACGAGTACCACGGCCATGGCTCTAAAGAGTTATATGTAACTCCAAAGAATTTTGAGAAGCAAATGATGTATTTACGAGATCACGGCTACACATTATTAACTTTTGAACGGTGGCAAGATATTCATAAAGTGAACAAACCCATTTTCATTACCTTTGACGATGGATACAAAAACAACTTAAATATAATGGCTATTTTTCAAAAACTAAAAAATGAACAGTTTAAACCAACGGGAACTATTTTTGTTATTTCCGACTTTATTGGCCGCGCCAATCGATTATCGCAATCAGACTTGAAAAATATGGCTGATTCGCCCTTTTTTTCAATACAATCTCATACTGCCACCCATCCTGATTTAACGAAAATCACAAATTTTGAATATGAACTACAAAAGTCTAAGGAGAAAATTGAAAAAATAACAGGTAAACCGGTTATTGCTCTCTCTTACCCTTACGGAAATTTCAATGCCAAGGTTATAGAGGAAACAAAGAAATACTATTTATACGGACTCTCAACCACTCCCGAATTATTTTCTGAAAAGGGTATAAAAGATGAATTGTATGTTTTACCGAGAATTTATATTAAGTATTCAACAAGTCTTGAGGAGTTCGCAAAGATAGTTGATGAAACCTAAAGGGGGCTGTTCAGAAAGTCAAAAACCTGACTTTCCGAACAGCCTCTAGTTATATTTACCTAAATAAGTAAAAGTAAGTATGTTTTATAGTCTTTTCTCATTAAATGATAAGGACGCAGAGGAACGGAGGGGAAGATAAAGTGAAGCTTAAATGGATCGCTTCTCTTTTGTTTGCGGTCCTGATATTAGCAGCTTGTTCAGGTTCAACAATGGATCGGGTCATAGAAAAGGATATCCCATTTAATGTGAAGGAAGTCATTCATAAGGAAAAGGTAAAGGATGGAATCATTCTTCTATATGTAACGAAACAGAAGATCAGCGAAGAAACGATTGACGCCGTAACAGTAGCATTTTTAAAAGGAAATGATCGGGATGGATGGGAAAACGCGGGGCATAATCATTGGGAGCATGATGAAAACGACTGGATGACTGTCTATAAGGATGTTTTTTACGAATATGATCATAGGGGGATATTGGAAAACCGCCTTCCAGTTATTTATGGAAAGATTGAACATGAGGATATTCAATCAGTGTTCGTATTCGGGGAAAATGGAAAGCTTGAAAATGTTCCTATCTTTGAAAAAGAAGGAGGACGGTACTATATAAAATTAGGAGATTATGAGACGGCGAGAGGAATATTAAAAAACTAGATCATGCCCGAATAAAAAAGGCCTAAGGGAATCAGGCCTTCTGTTGGGATTTGAAGAAAACAAAATCATTTAAAAACTCGTCTATGGCTTTTTCATAGTCCTCTCGATTTTCATTTAATGACTGAGCATGAATGCCATTTGGAGCCATGTAAAGCTGTTTGGGCCCCTTTTTCCGTTCATATAAATCCTTGGTCATATAAGGCAGAATAAAGTCATCTTTTTCACTGTGAATAAATAAAACGGGCTTTTGAATGTTGCCAATCACTGAGATGGGAGACACCTGTTTAATGGCATATTTTTGCCGCAATCGTAAAAACAAATCGGCAATGGGTAGGATGACAGAGGCAGGTAGTTTCATATCTGAATTTAATCGGTGTGCGAGCAATTGTTTAAAATCGGAAAATGGACAGTCGGCAATATAAAAATCCGCTCCATCCTCTAAACTGCCCGCATATAACAGCATCGTTGCCGCTCCCATCGATTCCCCGTGGATACCGAGCAAAATATCAGATCCTTTTTCTTCACGGAGCCAATCAACAATTGCCTTTAAATCAAATTTTTCATAATGACCGAAGCTAGTCGTTTTTCCACCAGACTCTCCATGCCTGCGGTGATCGTAAATAACCGTGTTAAATCCGCGCTCCAAAAACAGATTCATATATTTAATGGAATTCATCTTATTTTCTGTTACTCCATGTGCAATGATGACGAAGCGATTGTTTGGAAAGGGTTCTGCAATCACAGTTTTAAGAGGATAACCAAAGGGAGAAGGGATGAGCACTTCTGTTTTTGGCAGGCTTTCATATTCGATTGGATTGAGACGCCCGGCTTCTTTTTCCCGATCAATAATAAATTGATCTTCCTTTTTCTTCATGTACATAAGCCGATTTGTAAAATAAATCCCAATAGATGATAAAAAAAGAATGAAGGAAAGGAAATAACGGATATAACGAAGAAGTCTTTTCAATTTCATCCTCCTCTCAGCCTTATTCTTTATTTTACCATTTAATTGGAGTTTAAAACATTTATTGTTATTCTAAATGTAAAAAACCGCTCAAGGAGCGGCGGCTTATTGTTGAGAATTCTGACGTTTTTTAGGATGGATCGCTTTTTCTAATTCCTCTGCTGCAATTGTAGGGTTAACTGTATCACTGTTTGGCTTTCCTTTTTGACTATGGCCCTTGTCACGCTTTTGACTCATTTCTTCATCCCCCTTCTATGTATTGTTAAGTACACCTAATAAGATGGATAAAGAAGGGCTGGATTATTCATTAGATAATTTTGGGCGAAATAAAAGGATTTTAGCACTATTTAATAGAAGTATAATTCATGAGATGAACGAGAAAGGATGATTAAGATGTCAAAAACAGAAGTAGTCATTGTTAGTGCAGTACGCACAGCAATAGGGAGCTTTAATGGCAGTTTAAAGGATGTACCCGCTCCTGAATTAGGTGCAATTGCGATCAAAGGAGCACTTGAAAAGGCAGGAATTAAGCCTGAGCAGGTGGATGAGGTAATTCTTGGAAACGTATTGCAGGCAGGTCTTGGACAGAATCCTGCAAGGCAAGCAGCACTTAAAGCGGGGCTTCCTGAAAGCGTTTCCGCAATGACCATAAATAAAGTATGCGGATCTGGACTGAAGGCTGTTCATCTGGCAACACAGGCGATTTTGGCAGGAGATGCTGACATTGTGATTGCTGGTGGAGTAGAGAATATGAGCCAGGCGCCTTACATATTAAAAAATGCACGGAATGGGTTTAAAATGGGCAACCAGCAGCTGTTAGATACAATGGTTTCTGACGGACTGACGTGTGCTTTTAATGATTATCATATGGGAATCACTGCGGAAAACCTTTGTGATAATTATGGACTTAGCAGGGAAGAGCAAGATGAGTTTGCTGCCGCAAGCCAAGTAAAGGCGGTAAAGGCTATTGAAGAAGGCAAATTTAAAGATGAAATCGTTCCTGTTGAGATTCCGCAAAGAAAGGGAGATCCGATTGTATTTGATACGGACGAATACCCGAAAAAAGGAACAACTGTTGAAAAATTAGCTGCACTAAGACCGGCATTTAAAAAAGACGGCAGCGTCACAGCTGGAAATGCTTCGGGCATCAATGACGGTGCTGCAGTTCTAATTGTTATGAGCAGAGAAAAGGCTGATGAGCTTGGGGTTCAGCCACTTGTTGTAATTAAAGGAAATGCAAGTGCAGGAGTGGACCCAAGTATTATGGGCATAGGACCAGTAAATGCTGTTAAAAAGGCACTTGAAAAAGCAGCAGTATCAATGGAAGAATTAGAGTTAATTGAAGCAAATGAGGCATTTGCAGCGCAATCACTAGCTGTAGACAGAGAGCTTCAGTTTAATAAAGATATTCTGAATGTGAATGGAGGAGCCATTGCATTAGGACATCCAATTGGAGCAAGCGGTGCTAGAATTCTAGTGACATTAATTCATGAGATGATAAAGCGTCAGTCGAAAAAGGGGCTTGCCACATTATGTATCGGCGGAGGACAGGGTGTTGCTACCGTAGTTGAACTAGTTTAATAGTGATGGATAAAGCCTAAATTATACGTTCTCGATGAGAGGAGAGAATGACATGAAAACAATTTCTACTTCCTTTAACGAAGCAGTGAAGGATATTCATGATGGTGCTGTTTTAATGGTTGGCGGCTTTGGACTTTGTGGAATCCCGGAAAATTTGATTCTAGCTTTAGTGGAGAAGGGTGTTAAAGATTTAACGGTTATTTCGAATAACTGTGGGGTAGACGAATGGGGGCTTGGTCTCCTGCTAAAAAATAAACAGATTAAGAAAATGATAGGTTCCTATGTAGGTGAAAATAAAGAGTTTGAAAGACAGGTGCTGGCCGGTGAAATTGAAGTCGAACTTCTGCCGCAGGGAACACTGGCAGAAAAAATTCGTGCTGGCGGTGCTGGCATCCCGGCTTTTTATACGCCTGCAGGAGTAGGTACTCCCATTGCAGAGGGGAAGGAAACAAAGATTTTTAATGGAAAAGAATATTTACTTGAAGAAGCCCTAGTCGCTGACTTCAGTTTAGTAAGAGCTTGGAAAGCGGATAAGATGGGCAATCTTGTTTATCACAAAACGGCGAGAAACTTTAACCCGATGATTGCCGCTGCAGGAAAAGTAACGATAGCCGAAGTGGAAAATCTGTATGAAATCGGTGAGCTAGATCCGAATCATATTCATACCCCTAGCATTTACGTGCAAATGCTAATTGAAGGGATTCAGGAAAAACGCATTGAAAGACTGACGTTAGCGAAATAATTTACGGGAAGGAGAAGTTGCCATGAGTAACGATAAAGCTGGAGTTCGTGAAAAAATTGCGCGAAGAGCCGAAAAGGAAATTGAAAATGGCTTTTATGTGAATCTAGGTATTGGAATGCCAACACTCGTTGCTAACTATATTTCAAGTAATAAGCAAGTCGTGCTTCAATCTGAGAATGGTCTGCTTGGCATAGGCCCTTACCCTTCTAAAGAGGGAGTGGACCCAGATTTAATAAATGCTGGCAAAGAAACAGTGACAGCCATTCCGGGTGCTGCTTATTTTGACAGTGCTGAATCCTTTGCCATGATCCGTGGAGGGCAAGTCAATATAGCGATTCTCGGAGGAATGGAGGTCTCTGAAAACGGGGATCTCGCAAACTGGATGATTCCAGGCAAGATGATTAAAGGAATGGGCGGAGCGATGGACCTCGTTCACGGTGCAGGCAAAATTATCGTCATTATGGATCATACGAATAAAAACGGGGAGTCGAAAATCCTCAAAGAATGCACCCTCCCATTAACAGGCAAGGCAGTTGTCAATCGGATTATTACGGAGAGAGCGGTCATTGATGTAACGGACTCAGGACTTAAGCTTGTGGAAGTGGCTAAGGGCTACACTGTTGAGGAGGTTGTCCAATCAACTGAAGCTTCTTTACAGGTAGACGATCATGTTCTAACAGACGCTTATTAAATTTGAGGGGCACAGTTATCAATGGCTGTGCTTTTCCTAATTAAAGGAGAGATACTATGACATTTGGATTTAAAGGAATTGATCATATTCAATTAGCAGCACCAAAAGGCTGCGAGGAGCAGGCAAGATTATTTTTCGGAGAAATCCTTGGTCTAGAAGAAATACCGAAGCCAGAAAATCTCCAAAAGCGGGGAGGCTGCTGGTTTTTATGCGGAAACCAGGAAATACATATAGGGGTGCAAGAAGAATTTCTACCGGCAAAAAAAGCCCACCCTGGCTTAGTTGTAGAAAACTTAGAAGGTTTGCGTAAAGAATTGGAAAATAAAAAGATTATGATAAAAGAAGAACCGCCTATAGAAGGAAGAAATCGCTTTTTTGTCGATGATCCATTCGGCAATAGAATTGAATTTCTCGAGTTTGTAAAATAAGTAATTATGATATAATTGGTGATAAAATTAATTTTATGAGGGGATTTAGATGAAAAAGAAAAAGCAGCATTCCCAGCCTAAAAAGGATGATAAACCAATTACACTTGGCGATATGCTAAACCAAGAATTGATGGAAAAACTAAAAGATACGAAACAGGAATTAAAAGCAGCAGAAGATAAACAAAAAGAAGAGGAAGAGCAAAGAAAGAGAGAAGAAAGAAGATTACGGGAAAAGAACAAGAGCTTTGAAGAATTGCTTGGTGAAAGCAATCTTAACTGGAAGGAATATAAATAGGGTGATAAAAAAATCGCTTAAGTTTAAGCGATTTTTTTATTGCATTATTATCTATGCTGCTCATACAAACTCATTTTTGTGATTGATTCTATAATGGAGAGCTCATCTCCCGATAATGGTTCTGCTACAATGGCTTTTGCGTTTTCCTTAACTTGTAGAACAGTGCTAGCTCCTGCAATAACAGACGAAACAGCAGAATGAGCTAAATTATATTGCAAGGCAATTTCTGTCATGGAACGGGTATGAGAAAGTTTTTCCCGCAAGAGCGGAATGGTTTCCTGTAATTCTTCCAACTGATAGTCTAAATAGCCTTTTTCCGATGCTTTTTCTAACATTTTATCGCTTAAGATCCCTTTTGCAAGCGGTCCGCGTGTAACAGCTCCTATACCGTTTTTCTGAAGAAGCGGCAGCACTTCCTCTTCCGGACGGCGATCTAGAATACTATATTGAATCATTACAGACACAAGATTCGATTTATTCACATATTCACGAATGACATTAGGCCGAATAGAAGATATTCCGTAAAAGCGGATTAAACCTTCTTCTTTTAACTCCTCGAATGCTTCAATCGTTTCATCGATTGGATCCTCCATCGTCCCGCCATGAAGTTGGTATAAGTCAATATAATCCGTACCTAATCTGCTTAAGCTTGCTTTGACAGCTTCTTTTATATACTTTTTAGAGGGGTCCCAGCTCCAGCTATCTTTGTTGTCATTCCAGCGGTTTCCTGCCTTCGTAGCAATGATGACCTTATCCCTTACATGGCGTAGAGCCTGCCCAACAATTTGTTCGTTTGTTCCGAAATCATATAAGTCGGCTGTGTCAAAGTAGTTAATCCCTGCTTCTAATGCAGCTTCGATAATTTCTTGCGCTTTTTTCGCATCCGTACCGAGGGACATGCAACCAAGTCCGAGCTCACTTACATATAAATCTGACTTGCCCAACTGTCTTTTTTTCATAAAAATAACCTCAATTTCACCTTTTCTTTTTATTTTAACGAAAGAAATGAGTGGACCACAAATAAATTGGACTTTTTTGTAATAAAAAGCTAAATCCGGGGTTTCGCAAATAATTCTGTCGCTTTCACAAATAAATTGCCACTTTCGCAAATAAATCCGCGACTTACACAAATAAATCTCAGCCACCTTTATATGAGGTCTTTTTTAGTTCGACCCACTCTTTTATCAACCGATACTCCTTGCTGTAATCCTTTAGCTTCTCCCTGATTTCCCATGCTTTTCCGACTAAGATGACGCCCTTCTCGTGAACATATATTTTCATGTCATACTCCCCCAATTAAAGTATGATAATATGTATGAGTACACTTAAACGGAATAGAACAGGAGTGACTGGAATCATGAGTCGCCTAGAAGAAAAAACGACCAATATTGAAAAAATATTTACTGGAAAAGTAATTAGTCTTCAAGTAGAAGATGTTGAGTTGCCAAACGGAAAAATGTCCAAGCGAGAAGTCATCAAGCATCCTGGGGCAGTAGCAGTACTTGCAATAACAGACGATGAAAAAATTGTCATGGTGGAGCAATATCGTAAAGCATTGGAAAAGACAATTGTTGAAATTCCTGCTGGCAAACTAGAAGCAGGAGAGGATCCAGAGGTTTGTGCAAAAAGAGAGCTTGAAGAAGAAACTGGTTATGACTGCAAAGAAATGGAATGGCTGATTTCCTTCTATACTTCTCCTGGATTTGCCGATGAGATCATTCATTTATACATCGCGAAAGGCTTGGAAAAAAAGGAAAATGCAGCATCACCAGATGAGGATGAATTCGTAAATTTGCTCGAGTTGACGCTTGACGAGGCAGAGCAATATATAAAAGAAAAGAAAATATATGATGCCAAAACTGCATATGCTATTCAATATTTGCAACTTCAAAAGGTGTTGAAAAAGTAAATGAAGGATTACTATTCAGATTTACATATTCATATCGGCCGTACGATGACAGGGAAGCCGGTAAAAATAACAGGAGCAAAATCACTTACATTTACAAACATTATTGAACATGCGCGAAATGAAAAAGGGTTAAACATGATTGGGATTATTGATTGCCATTCTCCCGAGGTAATTCTAGAAATTGCTCAGCTCATGGAAACTGGAGACGTGATCGAGCATCAAGAGGGCGGTTTACAATACGGAGATTTAACCATAATCCCAGGTTCTGAATTGGAAATTTACGATGAGAACTGCCAAGGACCTATTCATGTACTTTGTTATTTTCCTACATTAACAATGATGAAGGAATTTTCGTCCTGGCTTTCGCACCACTTGAAAAATATCACTCTAAGTTCACAAAGAATTTATGCTTCAGGCCGTGAGCTTCAGACAAAGGTAAAAGAATTAAGCGGATTATTTATCCCAGCCCATGTGTTTACACCTTTTAAAAGCCTTTATGGAAAAGGGGTACACAGATCTTTAGAGGAAGTGTTTGATAAAAACCAAATTGACGCCATTGAACTTGGATTAAGTGCTGATACAGCAATGGCAGATCAAATAAAAGAGCTGCACAACTATTCATTTTTAACGAATTCTGATGCTCATTCCTTAAAGAAAATTGCCAGAGAGTATCATGTCCTCCAAATGGCTGAACCTTCTTTTCTAGAATTGGAGAGGGCGTTAAAAGGAGTGGATGGGCGGAGAATCAAAGCAAACTACGGACTTGATCCGCTTCTTGGGAAATATCATCAAACCGTATGTTCCCAGTGCTTTGCCCCATTTGATCCGATTCATAATGAATGTGTAAATTGCGGTAGCACAAAGTATATTAATGGGGTCGCTGACAGAATTGTTGAATTAAAAACAGCAAGTGAATCTCCAAATCATCGGCCGCCATATGTACACCAAGTTCCGCTGGAGTTCATTTCGGGGCTTGGTCCAAAAATGCTTCAAAAATTACTTGATCACTTTGGTACTGAAATGGCCATCTTGCATGAGGTTCCATTAGAAAAATTAAGTGAAATTATTCCTACAAAAACTGCAGAACTTATCGTAAAGGCCAGGGAAGGAAAACTGAGTCTTACAGCAGGAGGCGGCGGTAAATATGGGAAAATTGCTGATTAATACAAGTACAAACAAGAGAAAAAGACTGTTTAATTCAGTCTTTTTTCTCATTATTAACAAAAAATATTATTTATTTTTCTTCACTATTGCAAACACACAAGTATCCCTTAGCTCTTTACCATCAGCGCTTAGGTCATTATTCACTAAAATGCCTTCTAATCGGATTCCTAATTTTTCAGGTATCTTTCTGCTGCTGATATTTTTCGGGTCACAGCGAATTTCAATCCGGTTTGCTTCTAAATCGTTAAAAGTAAAATCAATTAAACCGCTAACTGCTTCTGTTATATAACCATTTTTTTGATGGCGGGAGTCACACCAGTAGCCAATTTCAAATTTTCGGACATCCCAATTTATTCGATGCAAGCCTGTGGAACCAACGAACACTTCATCTTCTTTTCTAAAAATATGAATTCGAATATCTTCCCTCGATAAAAATTGAGAATAAGATTTACGGATATTTATTTCGACATCATCAACCGATTGTTCTTTGTTAGCAAAAGGAAGCCATTGCTTCAAATCTTCAATAGAGGCCTGGATTGATTCATGAACGGTTCTCCCATCGCCTGGCATACAAATTCGCATATAAAGTCTCTCAGTTTCAATTCTATCCGGAAATTCAATTAATACTGGATTCATCGTAAAAATCTCCCTCCTGAATTAAGTCAATTTTGACTATTATAATGTAAAATTCAAAAAAATCAACTGTATTTTTTCTGCTCTAAATTTGTCATACAGCAAAAGGACAAGCATACAATTTAATAACAGAATTGTTGCAGGAGGAAGAGCAATGAGAAAAAAAATGTACCAGAACGTCATCGCAACCCATTTTCGTGAGCATTCCTCAATTTATTTGTTTGTGATTGTTTTATTTCTAATGGGTGTTATTTTCGGAGCCATCGTTGTCAACAGTTTAAGCTTAACGCAAAAGGAAGATTTATTTTTTTATTTATCCCAATTTTTTAGCCAAGTTTCTAATGAGGAAGTTGCAACTACGAAGGATCTTTTCAAACAAAGTCTCTTTCATAACATGAAATTTATTGGGTTAATGTGTATTTTAGGTATATCCATTATCGGTCTTCCGATCATCCTCATTCTTTTATTTATGAAAGGGATGGTTGTCGGATTTACAGTTGGATTTTTAGTTAATCAAATGGGCTGGAATGGATTTTTATTATCCTTTGTTTCTGTTTTGCCGCAAAATTTTATCATCATTCCGATATTTATCATCTCAGCCACGCTAGCCGTTTCTTTTTCATTAAAAATGATTAGCAGACAATTTATGAAAAAACTCGGGCCGCCGGTAATGCCTTTGTTTGGAAAGTATATGATGTCATTTGCTTTTGCCCTCGTGTTTTTATGCTTAGCTGCTGGAATTGAGGCCTTTTTATCCCCTATCTTAATGAAATCGGTGATAAATTCATTATAATGACAGAGTTATTTTAAATAATTCCTATTTAATAATAATTATCTTTGCTTAATTGTAATAATTTTATTTTGAATCTCCTCCATTATCTGCTATAATGAGAATGTGTAAGTGGGCGAGGAGGACTTCGGAATGGAAAGCAGAATTGATAGAATAAAGAAGCAGTTGCATTCGTCTAGCTATAAATTGACGCCTCAGCGTGAAGCAACCGTTCGCGTATTATTAGAGCACGAAGAGGATCATTTAAGCGCGGAAGATGTCTACCTCCTAGTTAAAGAAAAATCGCCTGAGATAGGCTTAGCAACTGTATATAGAACACTTGAATTGCTAACAGAACTTAAAATTGTCGATAAAATCAATTTTGGTGATGGGGTATCCCGCTATGACCTTCGCCAAGAAGGAGCAGCACATTTCCATCATCATTTAGTTTGTATTGAATGCGGGGCAGTGGATGAAATTCAAGAAGACTTACTTGAAGATGTAGAAGAAGTCGTTGAACGCAGATGGAACTTTAAGATTAAAGATCATCGACTTACTTTCCATGGAATTTGCCATCGCTGTCATGATAAAGATAATAATGAAGAAAGTGAATAACAATAAGATTAGGTAGTTCAGTAAGTATTGTAAATAGCATATTAATCAGCAGACCAAATCGAATCTGATTTGGTCTTTTTTAGCTTTGTCATATTATTTTACAACAAGAAGCATATGAATTAACAACGAGACAACGACTATTGTTATCTTGGCGGACAAGAGTTCTGTTATTCGTAACAAAATGGGTTAATTCCTTATGTTTGCGGACATAGCTTCCTCTATTTTGTAAAAAAGCAGTGATTTCCTTCTGTAATTCGTGAATAGCGTACTCAGTGTCCGCATAGCTCTTAAATTAGGTCATTTTATGAAAATAACGGATCAAATGTCCGTATAATTTTTACAACTGTATTTGATAAAAAGTCAGTTTAGAAATTCACTATGTTAGGTATATTTCTTGTCCAAGATGGCATAACCTTTAGTAATAAGGTTTTGTGGGGGAAAGTAGAATGGTATCTTGGCTAAAAATCGCATTTCAGACAATAAAGGTATTCGTGCTTTTCACTGGATGCACAATCCTTTTTTATTATGGTATTATGTGGTTAAATGAAGAATATCAGGATTATCACCGGTATGATGAGCCAAAGGGAGCGGCTGTGAAGGTTTCAGCAAGTGCAAACAACAGTGAATCTTCAAATTGGCTGAACCGGTTAATTCTTTTTTATTTAAATGGGGAGTAGAGTCATCATGGAGGACGAGCTTAAAGATTTTATTCATTATTTAATCGTTGAAAAAGGTCTCGCAAGAAATACAATTGTTTCATATGAAAGAGATTTGAAAAGCTATACGAAGTACTTAAAGAATGTTGAAAAGCTGACATCCGTAAATGAAGTTCAGCGCACTCAAATCATTCATTTCCTAGGGTTATTAAAAGAGCAGGGGAAATCATCGAAAACAATGGCAAGACATGTTGCCTCCATTAGAGCATTTCATCAATTTCTTCTCCGTGAAAAAGCTGCTGATCATGATCCCTCTGTTCATATAGAGTCTCCTCAGCATGAGCGAACTCTGCCAAAGGTGTTAAACATGCAAGAGGTTGAGATTTTACTAGATTCACCTAAAGCAGATGATCACTTCGGAATTCGTGATAAGGCCATGCTTGAGCTCCTTTATGCAACCGGAATTCGGGTCAGTGAATTAATTGGGTTAAATATGGGCGATGTCCATATTACGATGGGATTTGTCCGCTGTATTGGAAAAGGAAATAAAGAGCGAATCATTCCAATTGGAAAAACAGCAGCAACGGCACTAAATCAATATTTACAAGAAGGAAGAAAACATTTTGTCTCAAAAAAAGTTCAGGATGATGCATTTTTTCTCAATCATCATGGCAAAAGACTGACAAGGCAGGGGTTCTGGAAAATTCTTAAACGTTTGTCAGCTGAGGCAGGGATCGAAAAGGATTTAACCCCACATACACTAAGGCATTCCTTTGCTACTCATCTTCTTGAAAATGGCGCTGATTTACGTGCTGTCCAGGAAATGCTTGGACATGCGGACATCTCAACTACGCAAATTTATACACATGTGACGAAAACTAGATTAAAAGATGTATATAGTCAGTTTCATCCGCGAGCTTAGTATAAAGTGAAACTTCAA
>NZ_JBALPC010000210.1:0-3828 GCF_036965225.1 Bacillus sp. JJ1474
CTCCACCTGTAATGACAGCTACTTTGTCTTGCAGTTTCCCCATTCTAAATTCCCCCCATGATTATAGTTCCCATACTACATACTCGTGAAAAATGCTAGCCAGATTTAATATCTGTGCTATTTTGTTCACAATTAAATTTTACTACTTTGTACACATTTAACAATCATTAAGATATCATTAAGTGTCTACTAATTAGACACTTATGATAAATCTGTCTATTTTCAGGGAGGTATCATCATGAATAACGAACAAAATACGACATCCGGGCGACAAAATCGGACAAAAGAACATTTAAAGCAAGCAATGATTGAACTCATAAAAGAAAAGGGTTACCATTCCGTTTCTGTAAAAAATATTGTTGATTTTGCCGCTTATAATCGCAGTACCTTTTATGTCCATTACTTAGATAAAATTGAAATAGCTGAAGATTTACTTATTTCTATGCTACAAGGGTTAGAAGATTCAGTTGGCAAACCATATGTAACAGGTCAGAAAGTATATACGGCCAAGCTAAATGAACCATCTTTTAATATCGTTTCTTATATTTATAAAAACCAGCATTTTTTTGAACTGATTAACTATGATGACACGTTACCGGGACTACATACACGGTTCCCTCAAACGATCTTAAAAATCTATAAAGAACAATTTATTTTCGAAACCATCAACAATATCCCAGTCAATATGGATTATTTTAAACGATATACAGCTTATGGCTTTTACGGACTCATCAAAAATTGGATCCAAAATGGCTTTAAAGAATCCCAAGAAAAATTTATCGAGGAAGTTATTAATCTATCGAAAACACATATTTACTCAGTAAAGTATATCGGAAAATGATTCATAAGTCCCAGGGCCTTATCACGATGTTTTTAATATCGGATCTGCAATTTAAAAAACGGGGCTGCATGGTGTCAGTTCAACTCTGTAACCTAGCTCATACCATATTCGTGGTGCATTTCTCCTCCACTATGTTAAAAAGGATGCTTGAATCAATTCAAGCATCCTTTAATGCCTATTCCTTTTAACTTCTAGCTGTTTCTACGTAACTATACAGCACAGCCCCTCCGCGTTTTGCAATGCCTCTAAAATGCTTAAAATCATCCCTTTTGACAAGTACAATACGCACAGGAAGAAACTCTTCCTTTGTTACATAGTACTCCGATAATTCCCCATTCTTTAACTTCTCGAGTATTTCTTGAATTTGTTCCTCGTTCATATTTCAGCACCCTCATCCTATTATTACATTTATATTATATGAATATTGTTTTGTTTTCCATGGGATCCTCAAACTTCAAATGTGATCTAAATTTATATGGCCAGCAGCCATTACAATGAAAGCGCACTCAATTACACGAGGTAAAATTAGGTAATTTAACGAAATAATAACATATTACTTTACGAAAAATAAAATATAGTGCAAAATGTTATTAATCTCTTAATTCAAATCTTGCAAAAAGGGGCGAGGCTTTTGAAAAAAGCAGAAGTAGGAAATGTAATTGAATTCCGTGATGGATTGCAGGGAATTGTCGAAAAGGTAAACGAAAACTCAGTGATCGTCGATCTTTCTTATATGGGAAATTATCGAGACCTTGATCTAGAACAAAGGACTGTAGTTAATCATAAAAATTATAAAATTGTGAAGGAAACTGTTTTATGAAAACGCATTCCTAGCAATAAATGCGGAAGCGCCTTGCCCACCCTCGACAAGCACAAGACGAGCCTCTCGGAAAGGTGTACTTTTCCTTTCTGGGAGGATTGGCTTGTGACCTCGAGGGGGTAGGCGCTGTAGCTAGACAGTTCTCAAATTCGAGAAAAGTTATACTTTCTTAATATTTAAATAAAAAGCAGCTAACTACTGCTTTTTATTTATTTTTTTGAAATTATATCAATATTATTCCTTCTCCTGGGCGATCTCTTTAAGTGACTTTACTTTACCATGCGGATTCTGATCTTGCTTCCTGACAGTCCAAGCCCGCTCTTTTTCTCGTTTTGATTTTGTCACGATATCCCTCCTTTCTTTCATCTTTAGGTTAAGCATTTTTTACTATTTTATTTTCATTAAAGCAAAAGAAATCATTTGAATACAATTATTGAGCTCTTTTTGCTAAAATAGACTTGTTTGCAGAAAGGAGTTTGGACGTTTGAAAAATATAACTGCAGATTTCCGTCTAATAATCGGGCTTCTTATTGCCCATTTTTTAATGTATTTTACCTTTCAGGATAAAGCTGTTTTCTGGTATATCTTTTCGGCTTCTCTCTTATTTTTAATCAGCTATTCGATATTAAACGAAGAATTGAAGGATGAAGCTCCGTTTTGGCAATATCTCTCGTATGGAATAGGGTCTGGCCTCTTACTATTTGGAGTTTTTTGGGCTGGATTTCATTTGATTGATTTATTTAATCTTCCTTTTATGAAGGACATTTCAAAGCTGTATGGAAGATATTCACCATCGATGCTTTGGCATTATATTGTTCTCATGTTAATTATTATTCCTGGTGAAGAAATTTTTTGGCGCGGTTTCGTTCAAAAGAGAATGTTAAAATACACAAGTATCCCAGCAGCAATCGTTATATCATCTATTCTCTATGCATCCGTTCATTTATACTCAGCACACTGGATATTGGCTTTTGCAGCATTAATTGCCGGACTTTTCTGGGGATGGCTCTACACATGGAAAAAAAGTATGCCTTTATTAATTGTCTCACATTTAATTTTTGATTTATTCCTATTTGTAATACTTCCCTTGAAATAAAAATGTGAAATTCTACTCATTTTCCCAAATATATTTGTATCTTTAAGTGAGAAAATGATATTGTAGGAATAATTATGTAACTCCTATTTTTACTTTTCGTCTAAATAATTACATCAGCTTTTTAGCAATTACAGGGGGGAATTACAGTGAAGTATTTAAAAAAATGGATGTTTGTTTTTGGATTAGTAGGACTCATTCTTTCAGGGTGTGGAACAACTGACAATAATGA
The DNA here is from genome assembly GCF_036965225.1 of Bacillus sp. JJ1474. Lineage (NCBI taxonomy): Bacteria > Bacillati > Bacillota > Bacilli > Caryophanales > Bacillaceae > Bacillus > Bacillus sp. JJ1474. Next base: position 2,987 of record NZ_JBALPC010000210.1, read on the forward strand.
AAATCAAGCGAATGGATCCAATCAAACTCAAAATGAAGAGATAAATAAGGAAAGACAGGAAAATCAAAATACGGAAGATGGACAAGGTACTGTAGAACCGAATAATGACGAACAAACGAAAGAAGATGATGGGGTTGTTCGTATTCCGGAACAAAACCTCCAATATACTGTAAATGGCGAAGCTAAGGAAGAAACAGCTTTTCTTAAATCAAGTGATAATCAGCCTTATTCTATGTATGTCTTGCCTGAATTTGATTTAACAGCTGAAGAACCTCAAAAGGATGTTCTTTTTCTAACTGAAAATGATCATGTCTTTATGCGAATAGAACTTCTTCCTCCTGATGTACAATGGGATATGATGGAAGAAAATACGAAGGCCCAGCTTCAAGCTGTGGACGAAACGATTCAACCCATTGAAGTGCCGAGTACTGATGAGTTTTTTAAAGATTCAATTGCATTGGAAGCATCCAATGGTGACGATGTCGTTACTTCTTATTTAATTAAAAACTCAAATCAGCCTCTTAAATTGACTCTTTTTACAAAGAAAGATTTAAATTATAAAGATGCATTCCTGCAAATGGGTAAAACAATTTTAATAAACAAATAATCATTTTACTGAAAAGACCCTGGAAAATTGACGGGTCTTTTCTTTATCTTGCCTCATTAAAAGGCTTCATCCACAATAACACGATAAAAATAATACTTATATATCCGAAGACCGGATATACATATGATAATAAAGTGCCATAGTTTATTAAACTGATAAAATAACAAATAGTAAAAATAATACAAACCGTAACTACACTGGGAATGGATATGTACTTCCTTAGCTGACGCTCAAT
>NZ_JBALPC010000211.1:0-2488 GCF_036965225.1 Bacillus sp. JJ1474
AATCATCGTAGTATTGGATAAAATCAACGATTTGCTTAAACAACTTCTAAAAATGAAATCAAGTGAATTCCTTAAGTTGGATAAGAAAAAGCCGCCAATATCAGCCTGTTCTTAAAGTAAAGTACCCTATTCAACAATCTGGCCCTATAATGGAATAAGACCTAAATTCATTCATTCCTATGCTCAGTATAGAATTTAATTTCATTTTGATAATGTTTAAGATACCCCCTCATTCATCAGCTTTCGAATAACAAGGTCACCTCCACTCTCTTTTTTCTTTTATTTTTTTTCAAAACCCTTCTAATTGATAAAAAACCATTTCTAATTAATCTACTTTCAAATCCTTTAACGCATGATTCAAAAATACAGTATAACATTCGTTTTATACGGCTAGTGTGCTGGGATGTTGAATCATAGTGTGCTTTTCACCAGTTTCAGAAGAAGAAATGGTTGTAAACACCGATTATGATTCACGGTCAAACTAACGTGCAGTAATGATCCTGTATTTCATGACAATTAATATGAACGATTTCAAAGAAAGGTACGTCTTATCTACGGATAACAGAAATGCTTGTAACTAAAAGGAGGAGTATGGATTGAAAAAAATTATAAGTATGTTTTTCATAGTGGGGTTGTTTCTTTTCCCACTTACAACTTTTGCCGAAATGAAACAGGTTCCCTCAGGCTTAAAGGTGGATCAACTTGAGGAGACAGTTGATCATATAATGGAGAAGTATATTAGAACGGAAATTCCTGGTGCATCCCTAGCTATAGTAAAAGATGGTAAAGTCCTATTATTAAAGGGGTACGGATTGGCTGATATAGAGCAAGAGCTAGCGGTCGATCCGGAGAAAACAGTCTTTGAAGCCGGATCGGTATCTAAGTTATATACATGGAGTGCTGTTATGCAGCTAATGGAGCAGGGAAAGTTAGATTTAAAAACTGATATTCGCGAATACTTACCTGAAAACTACCTTAACCTCACATTTCCAGATAAAGTTACTATGTTGGATTTAATAAACCATACAGCGGGATTCGAGGATAAAGCAGATCAGCTGCTAACGACTGATCCAGAAAAAGTGATTCCACTAGAAAAATTTTTATCATCGGAATATTATCAACCAAAGCAAGTATTTAAACCAGGCACAGTTATAGCTTATTCAAACTATAGTACTTCGTTGGCAGGGTTAATTGTGGAACGTGTGTCAGGAAAAAGTTATGCCGATTATATGCAGGAAAATATTATTGAAAGGCTTGGAATGCCGCATTCAACCTTTGCAACAAACTATCTTGAGATTCCTAAAATCGCTGATTTTAAAGGGAAAAGCTATCGAAAAAATGGTGATCACTTTGAGGCTGTTGATTGGGCATTTGTAAATGATGCTCCAGCAGGTTCTTTAAATACGACAGCAGCGGACATGGCTCAATTTATGATCGCACAGCTTGGTTCGGAGAACAATTCATTATTCGAGCATATGAGCACTTTGGAAAAAATGCATGAACAAACATATCAAGTTCATGAGCTTTTACCAGGAAATGCTCATGGATTTTGGGAGCGATATAGTGGGGAGTATCGGTTACTTGAACATGGTGGGAATGTCATTGGGTATACCTCACAACTGACTCTTGTTCCGGAAGAAAAGTTTGGATATGTGCTACTAATGAATGTGGCGAATGAGATGACAGGATTAAGAGTTGATTTAGTTGATAAATTAATTGGAAAAAATGAACCTATTGAACATGGGGAAAAAAGTGAGAATGACGAGGTTGTTCAAGGCACTTATCGAATGGCAAGGGGACTGTACACCAACTTTTTAAAGCTTTTACCGATTGTGGGCAATATTGATGTCACCATTCAAAAAAATCCTCAAGGAGGGATCAACTTTATATCAACGATGGCACCTGAGCCGATCCACTATATTGAAACAAGCCCACTGCTCTATGAACGTGCTGAAGATACACTCACTTTATTAGATAAATCAGGCATAGATACAAGCCGAATCGCTTTTGACTTGGATGATAAAGGGAATGTGATAAAGATGTCACATGGAGTAATCAGTGATTACCTGCCTGTAAAACTAAAGGAGCGTGTGGACATAAACCTAGCGATCATTTTGATTAGTGTAATAACGTTTATCCTCTATACAATCGTTTTCGCCGTTAGATGGGGAGTAAGGAAATTAAAGAAGAAAGAGAAAGGAAACTTGCATTGGTCTACGCCATTATTATCTGGTGCGGGACTCTTAGTAATAGTAAATAGCATCATCCTATTTAGTCGTTTTACGTCCGATCCATTTCAACCATTATCGCAAATGCGTATTCATGTGTGGATAAATTGGTTATTCCCTATAATGACTGTAGTTTGTGCCTATTTCATCTTTAAACATTTTAAAAATAGTAAGATATTTGGTAAAATAACGCAATTACTTTTGCTTTTCGTTTGTTTTATTTTCAACTTATTTCTTCTCAATTTCTACTTAATTTAATC
>NZ_JBALPC010000212.1:0-1594 GCF_036965225.1 Bacillus sp. JJ1474
ATACTTATGGTAATGATAGATAAAGTAAGCGAGTTGCGTATTGTGAGAGGGGTGGGTAATTTGTATTTATACCATATGGTAATAGGTGAAAAAGATAGCGATATATATGTAAGCCCACAAAAACCTATACATAGCTCCTTATCTAGCTAACAATAAAAAGTAATGTGTCACATGTTAAAAAATGATTTAGAACAAGCAAGAAGCCCTTCAGAGTAAAATCTGAAGGGCTTCTCAACATATATGAATCTACTTAAACCTGAAATTGAATATCTGAAGGGGCATTGTTGTTTTATTCAAGTTTAGTGAGGAGCTTTTGTTTGCAGTAGCTTTATCCCCATGCCGATAAAAATCATTCCTGTAATTTTGTTTAAAACCGTTCCTATCTTTTGGTTTCCTCTTAGTTTTTTTGTAACGTAGGAAGAAAAATAAGCAATAAATAGACACCATAACAACCCAGTGATAGTAAAGGTCAGTCCCAGAATGATAAATGGGATCGGTCCCGAATCCTTTGTATCTATAAATTGAGGAAGAAACGCAATAAAAAACAAAGAAACTTTTGGATTCGTAAGACTTGTCAAAAGCCCTTGCACGTATATTTTCCTTATGTTTAGCTTGTTGGTTGCAGCAGCCTGAAAAGCTAAATTTGTTTTATCAATCAACATTCTAATCCCTAAATACACTAAATAAATAACACCAACAATTTTGATGATATTAAATAAGAGAACAGATTTTACAAGTATGATTGATAAACCAAAAGCAACGAACAACGTGTGAGTCAAAGAACCAGTAATAATACCTAAAACAGAATAAACACCTGCTTTTCGGCCTTGTGACATACTTCTCCCGACTATATACATTGTGTCTGCACCAGGAATTAAGTTTAGTAAAATTCCTGTTAATAAAAATACCTCATAATTAATAACTCCATACATATTAAGCACCTCTCTCTATTTTTGGGGTGCCCTTATCGATATTACAGCATGCTGTATGAAAACAAAAGTATTTTTTCATCTTTGTTCGTAAATATTTCTTCTATCCTTAACTACCGATAAAGTGCATTATGGCTCAGTAACAGCGTTGCACAGTCAGTGGCAAAATATTGTTTATAAGTAGGGTATTATCATAAGGATTTAAACAAAATTTGCTTGTATCATCACTTAATACGTACATTAGAGTATTGGTTTTACAGTAACAAAACTGTTCATTTTCGTTACAGCCAATTACCTAATTCCCTTGTAAATTAAGTATTTAGCGTTCATTAAATTGCTTATTGTGGTCTATAGCAGCTTGGCTGGTAGCAGGCCTACTTTTTGAATAAACCACATGCACAACGTTATTAAATCTTTAGCTTGGTACTACTCGTTCTTTAACCTACCTTTTTGGTCAGCTGTTGGAGAGCTTGTAGAGACAAAGATCGTTGTAATACCTGTGAAAAGAGAGTAAGTTCGTTTGAAACCTCACGACACATAAAAAACGTCATACTTTCCATTATATTACAGAAGAAATATCGTTTTTTCGTTTTGGGGGTAATGATTTGCCTTAGCTTGATGGGGATGGGGTTTAGCCCATATTTTGGTTATTCCATTAAAGGGCG
>NZ_JBALPC010000212.1:1608-2570 GCF_036965225.1 Bacillus sp. JJ1474
GACATTTAATGGAATAAGAAGGGAATTACTACAATTTGTCGAAAAAAGTAAGTATCTCAATGAATTCTAATTAAATCCAAAAACACAATTATCTAAGTATTATTATATTCTGGAGGGGATATTGTGAATATAAACATTGAAAGAGCAAGGATAAATGAGGCTGAAATATTAGTGAAAATATACCGAGACGCTTATTCAGAAAACGAAAATTTAGGGTTTCCAGCAAGTGCTTTGTGAGTGAGTATTAATGAGGTAGAAGAATGGATAAAAAGTACAATTTTATTAACTGTCAGAATACAAAGTGATCTCTTTTGACCTTCGTGGTCATGGTGATTCTGAAAAACCTGAACATGTTGATTATACAATAGAAAAATTTTCCGAAGATTTAAGAAAATTAATGGAATCCCTTAATATAACATCAGCAGTACTTGTTGGTCTTTCAATGGGAGGAGCTATAGTTCAACGTTTTGCTTTAGACCATCCTAATTTGGTTCGCGCGCTTATATTAGTGGGTACTACAGCTTATGGTTTAGGACCTATGGTTCAAGCTAAGAATGTAATAAATAGAATCGATGAAATTGGTATTGAAGAAGCCAGTAAAGAAGTTATTAGGCATAGTTTTTCTTCTACCACTTCACAAAGTGTAGTAAAATGGGCTGAAAATGAAGTAATTAAAACTCCTAAACATGTAGCAAAACAGGCAATACGCTCCTTAGATAGCTTTGATGTCCGTCAAGAAATACACTCTTTAAATATTCCTACTATGATTATAGTTGGAGAAGAAGATGACATTACTCCAGTTAAAGAATCTGAATATCTTTATGACAATATTAAGGGCTCTGAATTATACATTATTTCAAAAGCTGCACATTTCCCTATGTTGGAACAACCATTTGAATTTAATAGTCATATGTTAAAATTCTTATCAGGTTTGCCTGTATTTGAATTACATTAATTCATAT
>NZ_JBALPC010000212.1:2591-3740 GCF_036965225.1 Bacillus sp. JJ1474
TTCATATTCTCGTAATTTTTTATATAATTGACTTCGATCAATACCTAGTAACTTGGCTGCACGTGTTTTATTTCCATTCGTTTGATTTAGGGCCGTTTGAATAGTGGCGTATTCGACGGCCTTAACATTTTCATTTAGGTTTAAGTTTGTATTATGATTGCTAATATTAGATAGTTTACTTAGTTCTGGTAAGTGTTCTAATTTCAATTGATTACCAGTTACAAAATGAACTGCATGCTCTATAACATTTCTTAATTCACGGATATTACCTGGCCAACTATACTTCTTTAAATAATCCATTAGTTCATCAGTCAAGTATAGTTCACCTAAACCTAATTCACTACGAAGAGTTAATAAAAAATGATTAATCAATTCAGGTAAATCGTCTGTTCTCTCCCTTAAGGAAGGTACTTTAACTGTAAAGATATTAATTCTATAATAAAGATCCTGTCTAAATTGGTTTTCAATTACATGTTTATGTAAATTACGATGCGTGGCACATATTACACGTACATCAACTGGAATGGGTTTTGTTCCTCCCACTCTCACTATTTCCTTTTCTTGCAAAACTCTGAGTAAAGATGATTGCATTGGTAGAGGCATATCTCCAATTTCGTCAAGAAATAATGTTCCGGAATTGGCCAATTCGACTTTACCTATTTGGCCTTTTTGGCGAGCTCCAGTAAATGCTCCACCTTCGTAACCAAATAATTCAGCTTCAAGCAATTCTCTTGGAATTGCGGAACAGTTAATACGTACAAAAGGATTGGATGATCGATTCGATAGAGTATGTATTGAATGAGCTATAAGCTCTTTTCCGGTACCACTTTCACCATAAATCAATACTGAGGAGTTTGATTGCGAAATACGTTTTATCTGCTTTTTTAATTCTTCAATTTGTTTACTCGATCCAATAATATCCTTTAAGTTGTACTTTGCTTTCCAATAGTTATTTATACTAGGTTCTAACTCTATATTAAATAGTTTACGTGCTAGGTCTAATACCTGACTAGTTTCGTTAAAAATAGCAAAGCCTACAGCCCCAACTACTACATCTCCAGATTTGATAGGTAACTGTTTAATTACTAATTTTCTTCCCCTTACCACAAGCTCATCAATTAGAGGTTTTCCGTTTTTTGCCACTAAATG
>NZ_JBALPC010000212.1:3802-10166 GCF_036965225.1 Bacillus sp. JJ1474
TTCAGTTACATGTTGACCTAGTGCAAATTCACGGTTAACTCCTAAAATTTCGCAATAAGTATGGTTAATATAAATAACAAAACCATTTTTATCAATAGCAACAACACAGTCAGATAACTGGTCTAGTATTTTTTCAAATAAATCTATATTGTATAAAAAGTAATCAGACGTACTAATGATTTATCCCTCCACAGGATTAGTTTAAAGCCTTGTGTTAAAGTGATATTGTAAAAAAATTCGAATATGCATTTTTCTTAGCTGCAGTAATCCAACCGTCACTGTCATTACAATGAAACCAAGCGTGATACTTTGACTGTTCGATGTTTTTTTTATTTCCCATAAAAAATTACCCTTTATGGGTACACTGATAGTTATGAGAAACCCCTGCGCTCGCCAAAGTTTAGGGGTTTTTCTATGTTGTTATTTTATCAGACTTCGGCAGTAAGTGACAGAATTGTTTAAATTGCAAGTTTCATTGACTCGATATGTACTGTACGGTCTTAACAGCACACAAAGGTGTAGCGTTAGGAAAATGCGGATTATTAAGGGAATTTTAATGAGGACTTGTTGCATCATATGTCTCCTTAAGGCTGGGAGCATTTTAATTTACTGGGGGAATATCATTCTAATTCGGAGAAAAAGCTCTCGTTAGAGTCTTTAAGACCATTAAGAGTTCTTAACGTGTTAAAATCGGTGTAATCGTCTTGAAAATATGCTTAACGTTGTAAATTCACATTTTCCTAGGGTTTGGCCTTCTGTGAGGGCAGACTATGCCGTATTTCCTCATAATTCTTTGAATCTTTTTTCGACTAAATATCAGGTTTATTTTCATTCTCCAAAATCATTTTTATGGACCGCGACCCTCTTATAACCACGACGACTTTAAAATAACCTCTTTGGCTTCTAAGTCCAATTGTTCTCTTGCTACGCGGCTATTGGATGCCTTTAGGTGGCTATAATATCCAGAACGAGAGACCCCTAGAAGGTCACAAAAATACCTTGTCATTCGCTTAAATTGATTTTGTTCAATGGTCTCATAAATCAACTGATACACTCTACTAGGATCTAGATTTTCGCTTGCGTTTAGCAGCCTCCTTTCTGTCACTTCTAGCTTTTTTAATAGCTCTACTTGTCCCTCCGGTAGCTTAATTCTTACTTACTGCCTTTCAATTACTTCGGCTGGTGTAAGGTTCCGTTTTAATGGTCTACCAGAACTTGTTTTCCTCGAATCGTTCAAACCAATTAACCCGCTCTTCTCGTACACCTTCTTCCACCTGTGAGCTGACTGTTCAATCAGCTTCAACCCAATAACATCGATATCAAAGCCGTTCTCTATAAAAATTTGACGTGGAAGTTTGCCTGCCAGATATTCATCCATAAATTTATTTTTAAAAGAATCCGAATATGTTATGGATTTTCATTCTTTGTGGTGAAGCGCTGATTTTTGCGCTTCATGGATGGTTATAGGGGCTTCAGCATAAGAATCCAAATTTAAAAATCGGTTCCTAAACGTTGTAAGGAACCGATTTTTCTATGTTCTAATTTACTTAACGTTGTAAATCCGCATTTATCTTAACTTAACCACTAAATATGCGTTAAGTAATCACGTTGAAAAACTGTCATTAGAATAATTTTTTAATATAGGAAATTAACAATGATACTGTTTTTATTATTCAACATTATATTAATATCTGGATAATCTATAAAAAACATTGCTTACAATTTCAATCTAGTACTTTTTGTTCCTTCATTTAGCTTTTCAATTAAATTTAATCTAGCTTTAACTTGTTCCTCTAGAGAAGCTGCTAAAGAAGCAGAAATAGAATTTACAAGAGCTAAAGCAGAGACGTTAGAATTGTGGAAGTTGACACTCTCATACTTACTCAACAAATATGTCTCAGCGTATTGTATCAACGGAGAGACCATACTATCAGTAATTACAACTACTTTAATTCCTTGTTTCTGCGCAAGTTCAGTAAATTCCACCGTTTCTAGATGATACCTAGGGAAGCTTATGCTAATTAATACATCACGTTCACTCATACGCAGTAAATATTCCATATGCATACGCTCTATTGTATTAACAAGCGTTACATTACCTAAAATAGGCTCTAAGACAGCGTGCATATAAGATGCAATTGAATAAGAGCTGCGGTGCCCGATTATATAAATATTTCTAGAATCCCGCAGTAATTTAACTACTGACTCCATCATATTCTGACTGTTCAACTGCATTGTTTCCTGTAAACTTGATAAATCTTTTTGAAAGGATTTTACAAATACATCATTTTTTTCTTGGCTAATCCCTGATGTTAGACGAAAAGCAGGACTTAATTTATGCTGTAGATTTTCTCTCAACTTTTTTTGTAGATCCGGATATCCTTGAAACCCCAGTTCAGTAGCAAATCTAGTAAGAGAAGATGGACTTACTCCTATTTGCGAGGCTAATCGATCAATTGTTAAGAAGGAAGTTGCATCTTCATTTTTCAAAAAATAATCAGCAATTTTGCGTTGAGTATCTGTCAAATTATTATATTGTTCCTTAATCAAATCTGGTAAAGATATGGCTTTCTCCATCAAATTAAGCTCCCATCATTTTTTTCCCTACATGATTGTGATTTATATAGTATAGCATACCTCTGGAAACCATATTTCCATCTAATCAACAACTCATGCCCATAAAGATTTTCTAATAAAATAAATCCATTATGTCACTTGAAGATTTCAAGCTCTGATATCTGCAACGCTTACATATTACGACCAATAAAAACAATTTTTAAAGAAAATCTATAATAATTATTTTAGCAGGCAATCACTTTTTTACTAATCTAATTACTTTTTATTTTAAGAGTTATTTAAAAATTGAGTTTACAAAAATAATTAAAGCTGATATTATCGTTTTTAAGTTAAGAAAAAATTTTTTCAGGAGGTGTTTGTTTTGAAAATAAATTTTGAATCTAGTTTACTGAGAGGGGATATTCGAAAATGAGTGTAGGTAATCGAGTATTTTTAAAAAGAGAATTGCCAGATCTTAACCTTGTAGAACAATTTAAATCTATTCCAGCTGCAAACGTTGCTGACTGTATGGAGCGATTAAGTGCTCTCAGCTCAGAAATTAAATTAATGTCCAAGCCTAAAGAAAAAGTTATGGCTGGTGTAGCACTTACTGTAAAAGCACGTCCTGGTGATAATCTTTTACTACATAAAGCATTAAATATAGCTGGTGAAGGTGATATAATCATCGTTTCGAACGAGGGAGATCGCACTCAGGCACTTTTAGGGGAAATTATGGCAACCTACGCAGCACATACAAAAAAAATTGCAGGCTTAGTTTTAGATGGCCCGATTCGTGATATTGATGTAATTTCACAAATGGATTTACCCATTTATGCAACAGGCACTACTCCGGGAGGCCCCTTTAAAGAAGGTCCAGGTGAGGTCAATGTCCCGATTGCTTGTGGAGGCATCCATGTCAGCCCTGGTGATATTATACTTGGCGACGCTGACGGTGTGGTTGTCATCCCAAGAAATGATGCTGCTACTATCTTAGAAGCTGCAAAGGTTCTATCTGCTAATGACCAAAAGAAAGTGCAAGCTGCAACTGATGGAACAGCAAAAAGAGGATGGGTAGACGAAAAGTTAAAGCAAAAAAACTGTGGAATTATTGATGATGTTTATAATTGATAATTAAAAAGCAAGCGTTTTATTTCCTAATATATTTAATGATTTAGTGTTTTTGAAAGGAGACTCATATGAAAAAATATATTTTTGATAAAAAATATCTCCCGCACCGAATGTTAGCCGGTTTCATTTTAGGTATTGTGTTCGGAGCTATATTTACTGACATATCATTAACAATAAAACCACTTGGTACTTTATTTATGGACTTAATCAAAATGCTAATTGTACCAGTTATTTTCTTCAGTGTAACAAGTGGTATTGCTGCAATCGGTGATGTTCACAAATTAAAACGAGTAGGGTCAAAGGTTGTTTTAGTTTATACAGTAATGACGATTTTTGCAGCTATCTTAGGTATTATTGTTGCAGCTATCATCCGGCCGGGTAAAGGATTCACTATGGAAGGTGCTTCAAATTTTGACGCATCTAACGTTACAACGCCAGACTTCCTTGCATTCTTCTTTGAAATGGTTCCTACCAACATAGTAGAAGCTATGTCTACAGGTAATGTAATGCAGATAATCTTCTTCTCATTTATTTTCGGTATTGCTTTAGTTTTACTTGGGGAAAAAGCTAATTTAGTTACAAAATTTGTGGATCAGAGTGCTAACGTAATTTATCGTATGCTTGATATTGTTATGATTTACGCTCCAATTGGTGTATTCGCTTTAATGGCAAATACTGTCGCTGAATACGGTTCACAATTATTCGGTGCAATGTTTAAATTCATTGCAGCTGTATGGATTGGTGACCTTTTTATATGGATTATTTTAAGTGTATTTGCAGCCTTATATTCAGGCGTAAAATACTCTTATTTATGCAAATCAATGCTCCCAATTTGGGCAAACACTATGGCAACAACTTCAAGTGCTGGTACAATTCCAATAACAATGGATGTTACAACTAAAAAGCTAGGAATTCCACACTCAATAGCATCTTTTTCGATTCCATTAGGTGCGACAATCAACCTTACAGGAGCAGCTTTATGGAAAACTGTACTTGCAGTATTCGTTGCTGATATGTACAGCATCAGCTTTACACCAGCACAATTCGTATTAATCGTTCTTATTTCTACGATTATGTCAATTGCTGCACCAGGTATTCCAGGAGGAGGTATCGTAACAGGTGCGATCTTCTTAAACCTATTAGGTCTTCCATTAGAACTTATGGGATTAATTGTAGGTATGTACCGATTACTGGATATGGCTAATACAACAGTAAACGTCTCTGGTGACGTACTTGGTACAATGATTGTTGCTAAAAACGAAAAATTATGGAATCCAAAGAAAATAGATTTCGATAAGGAGGCTCAATATGAAGCTAGCAAATAGAATGAGCAGGTTCTCCGGTTCACCTACATCTGCTTTAATTACAAAAGTAGCGGAATTAAGGAAAGAAGGCCGAGATATTATTTCATTAAACGTTGGAGAACCAGATTATCAAACGCCTGATAATATTAAAACTGCTGGAATTAAAGCTATTGTTGATGGTTTTACAAAGTATACGCCAGGCCCAGGCATTGTTGAACTTAGGCAGGAAATTTCTAAAAAATTATTAGAAGATAATGGTCTTGAGTATAATCTAAATGAGATTTGTGTAACAGTAGGTGCAAAGCAGGCTATTTTTAACGCAATTATGGCTACATGCGATGAAGGGGATGAAGTTATCATCCCAGTTCCTTGCTGGGTAAGCTATGTTGATATGGTTAAAATCGCAAATGCAAAACCAATACTTGTTCCTGTTCAAGAAGAAAACGGATATGTTCTTGATATTGAAGCAATTAAAGCAGCCGTTACACCAAATACAAGGGCGATTATTATTTGTACTCCTAATAACCCTACTGGTGCTGTTTACAGTAAGGAAAGCTTAGAACAATTAGTCAATATTGCATGCGAAAACGACTTTTGGGTTATCACTGATGAAATCTATGAAAAGTTAATTTACGATGATAACAAGCATGTAAGCTGTGCCTCTGTCTCTAAAAAGGCATGGGAACATACAATTACAGTGAACGGCTTTTCAAAGGCTTATTCCATGACAGGCTGGAGGGTAGGTTATGCTGCTGGACCAAAGCAGGTAATTGATGCTATGAAGTCTTTACAAAGCCAAATGACATCCGCAACTAGCGGTATTTCTCAGAAAGCTGCTACAGTTGCACTAACTGGATCACAGCATGATATTGAAGTAATGGTTGAGGCGTTTAAAAAGCGCAGAGAATATGTTGTAAATAGACTAAACAGCATCAAGGGCTTATCATGCTCAACACCTGCTGGTGCATTCTATATTATGGTAGACGTTAGCTATTATTTAGGAAAAAAATATAATGAATATGAAATTAAAACAGCAATGGATTTAGCCAACTATATATTAGATACTGTTAACGTTGCTGTAGTACCAGGGGAAGCATTCTTTACAAGCGGTAAAATACGAATTTCATATTCAAACTCTATGGAAAATCTGGATAAAGCATTGTCTAGAGTTGAAGAAACTATAAGCAAGCTTCATAATTAACTTTATAAACCGTTCAGTATGAATATTAATTTATAAAAGAGATCCCGCCAAACATAAACTGGAACCCTTTGTCTAGGACACTATAAAAAAAGGGATTAAGCTGCATCTAGAAGATGATTCCTATATTGAATGAGGGCACTGAAAAAGTCCATTTATTAATTAGGCAGTATAAAGT
>NZ_JBALPC010000213.1:0-2162 GCF_036965225.1 Bacillus sp. JJ1474
ATAAACTTATAGGATAGATAATAAATTCCATATAGAGGTGGATTCATATGCCTAAAATTGACAATATACTAGCAATTCTATGGATGCTTAGTTCAGGTGAAAAAATTACTGCAAAACAAATTTCAGAAAAGTTAGAGATGAATATAAGGACTGTGTATCGTTATATTGATACACTTTCAACTAGTGGTGTACCTATAATTTCAGACACAGGACATAACGGTGGATACACTTTATTGAACAATTTTATTGAAGCTCCTCTTTTTTTTGATTTTGAGGAGCAAACCTCACTATTTCACGCTGCTGTTTTTGCAGAAGAAGCCGGATATTATGGAGGTGAAGCACTAAATAGGGCTATTTCAAAGCTAAGCAAATATTCAAATCAAGAGCAGGAAACAAAGATAAACCAACATTTAACCAGTCTTGAAGTAATAAGTCGATTAAGTTCCCTCTCTATGGAACCTTTCTTGAAGGAGTTGGAGCAGGCCGTAGCTGATGGATACTCTACTAAAATTCTATACCATAAAAGTGGCGAAGAGCAATCAAAGTATAGATTGGTTGATCCGTACAGAATTATTTATTGGAATAATAAGTGGTATGTGATTGGATTTTGTCATCTTAGGAATGATATTCGTAGTTTTAGAGTAGATCGAATTGAAAGTCTAATGCTAACCGAAAATAAGTTTAACCGGCCAGAAAATTTTTCAGCACGTGACTTTTTTATGAAAAACCTCCTTCCAACTATAGAAGATAAGGAAGGGATTATCCCTTTGGTTATTAATGGAAACGCAAGGGCGTTGGGTGATATTTGCCAACATTGGTTTTTAGGACATTATTTACAAGAACGGACATCAAATCAAGCAGTATTTCTTCTTGAAAAAAATATGATACATACATATGTACCTTATTTACTTTTACCGTACGGTAAATCTATTCAAGTTATTGAGCCAATAAGTCTTAAGAAAAGACTTATTGAAGTTCTGTCGGAATTAATAAAATTTCATCAAGTATGATAACTTCCCTGACGTTAGCTGTCAGGGAAGTTATATTATAATAGGCTATATCAATTGTAATAGGAGTGTTAATGGATGCAAAGAAAAAAAGTTTATCTTTATGTATTTAATTCAATGTCAGACTGGGAATATGGATATTTAATTGCTGAACTAAACTCAGGAAGATTTTTCAAAAAAGATTTAGCACCTTTAAAAGTAGTTACAGTAGGAGTTAATAAAGAAATTATTACTACGATGGGAGGTCTGAGCATAAAACCAGATATTTCCCTTGATGAATGTACTCTTGAGAGTAAAGATCTTTTAGTTTTACCTGGAGGGAATACTTGGAGAGAAGATATTCATCAACCTATCTTGAAAAAAACTGGCGAAGCTTTAAAGCTTGGGACTATTGTTGCTGCAATTTGTGGTGCAACTGAGGGACTAGCGAATATTGGATACCTAGATTCTAGAAAGCATACAAGCAATAACTTAGAGTACATTAAAATGGTCTGTCCTAATTATAAAGGAGAAGAATTTCATGAGATGGGACCTGTGGTATCTGGTGAGAATTTGGTCACTGCATCAGGAGTAGCTCCTCTGGAATTTGCGATGGAAGTACTGAAAAAATTAGATGTATTTGCACCAGATACATTACATTCATGGTATAACCTAAATAAGACTCATAAACCTGAATACTTCTTCCAGTTAATGAATTCAATAAATAGATGAGCGAAAAAAATTAACTTAGCAGTTTTAAATTAGTTAAAATAATTACCATGCTTTAGACGATGTCAAAGCATGGTTTTTGTATATAGCTTAAAAATGTTTATGGAAGTAAAAAACTTACAAAGCACACCCTGACGTTGTTATTAATAGAACTGGTAACTAAATCTCTTTTTAATCTTATTGAACAACGGTGGGCTTTTTTTCTTTGGTAATAATGATGGAACGATCTTCAAGAATCGGGCGCTTTTCTTTAGTAACGAATAAGCCCAATTTCTCAGCATTGAAAATTGGGCTTTTTAATATTGATTTCCTTAACGTTGTAAATTCACATTTTGCTAGTGGTACCTATGGCGTTTTCCCCATAATGAAAAAACCGAGTTAATATTCACATGTAAAGATAGCTGGCTTTAAAGCTGGATTTGCAAAACCAAAGTGACAGGTCTTGAG
>NZ_JBALPC010000214.1:0-1417 GCF_036965225.1 Bacillus sp. JJ1474
ATATTTTTATCTTCTATATATCTTCATCAAGCAATGATGATATTATATTCTCTTTAATTCGATAGCCTGCATTGCCATCAAACGAATACAAATAATTATTAATCTGAGAGATTCTTTTATGATACAGTGGATCTTGATTATTGGATATTAGATCAATAAAATTCTTTATATCTTTTTCTTCTATCCCATTGTAATAATAATCAATGATATCTCCATCATCGTTTAATCCTCCCCCATTTATTTTAGGTAAATACATGATAGGCTTTCGAGTTGGAAGATATTCTAATAACAATGAAGAAGCATCCGAAATCAATGCAGCTGATACCTTAAAAGCTTGTTTATAATCATCAGATAAATCTAACATTACATTTTCAAGACTATTTACTTTTTTAAGAAATAAATTAACAAATTCTGTGCCCCCAAATTCCCGTTCAAGATTACCCAGTAATAAAGGATGAGGTCTTATTATTAAAAATATGTCGTTTCTTTCTTGGAAAATAGTCAAGAGTAGTTCTTGCCACTCTAAAAAGGTAGACCATTCATTCTCCTTTATCATATGGTGGGGATTCCAGAGAATTACTTTTCTATTTCCGATACACTCTTCTAGTTCACTTTCCACAATAAAGTTATCCAAATTGTATACCATGTCCATTTTAGGATGTCCGGTAACTACTACATGATTATCACCTTTAGGGCAGTACTTCTTAAACATTTCCTTATATCTTTCTGATCGAACAAAAACCTTCCATGAATTGGTACATGCAGGCAGTTTAAAATGGTAATCTATTACCTCTCCTCCAAGAATATCTAAACAATAATGTATATAGACAGTTCTTTTTACGAACTTAGTTATTTCCCCAAAGGAATACCTTACCGGCCTTGTTGAATCATAAGGATTTTGAAAAAATACTACATCTGGTTTTTCATTCTCTAGGTTGACATCATACCAGTATTTATACGAAATATTTTTTTTATCTAAATAGTCTCCGATGGATTCATTTTGTTTTTGATCATAATTATGATGGTAAAAAGGCAGCTGAACAATCTGTACTTCACATCTAGCGTCATCACAAAATGATTTCCAAACTGATTCAGTTGATGGCCAAATTGAAGGTAATTGAACTAAAAAAACTACTTTGATTTTTTTCCTGAATTTTGTTTTTAAACGAGCTATTATATGTTGAATTTTATTTAGTTCAACAAAATCTCCCTGCTGTTCTTTCTCTTCAAAAAGAATTTTAAATATTTCCCCAATAACAATATTAGTTACATACTTCCATTCATTAAAATCACTTATTGTTATGAACTCCTTAAGAACAGTCTTAATATTATTAAGGACACTCTTAATTTCAAAAAACTCGTTAATATCTTCTTGTAATAATTTATTTCTTAATAAAATATTAAGTTTATTACAGAT
>NZ_JBALPC010000215.1:0-3426 GCF_036965225.1 Bacillus sp. JJ1474
CTATTCGATTTCATTCTGCGAAAGTTGAGTTTATTCAATATTAATTTTATTATGGCAGACATAGCAATATTCCATTTCCTTCAAAACATTCTTTAATGAATATTGTCTTATGCGTTCTAAGCTTTCCAATGCAAAGCTGTTTCTTAATAACTCTGAATGATACAAAATATCTATAGATTCAGCAAAACCACTTATATCATTAATTTCCCTAATAAAACCATTTACACCATTCTCCACTAAATCACGATTGCCTCTACAATTAGTAACAATCAGTGGTAAACCAGTAGCCATTGCTTCCATAACATTAACAGGTAATCCTTCCCGTTTAGAAGATGAAACAGCAATATCTGATAACAACAATAATTTGTTTATATCTGTACGATATCCTAAAAACTCAACATTCTCTTCAATCTCTAATTTAATGACTTGCTTCCTATATTGTTCCAATAGCTGTCCAGATCCTGCTAATAAAAGTTTTATATTAGGGATTTTATGTCTTAATAGACTTATAGTATCTATTAATAAATCCTGATGTTTCTCATATCTTAAATCACCAGCAAAAATTATAATAAAGTCATCACTTTTATATCCATATTCCTTCCTTAATTGCTGTTTTAATTCTTGACTTTGTGGTTGAAACTTATTTAAATCTACTCCAACTCCATGTACATTATAAATATCACCATTCATGAATTTTTTTGCAGATAAATAATCTTCCTGATTTATTGTAATTAAAACATCTGTCCATTTTGCTGATATCCACTCAATCGGATAATAGAGTAGCCAGTTTTGAAGGGGAGCTCCTTTAAAAAAATGAAATCCATGGGCAGTATAGATCATTTTTAGGTTTGGAATATTTCGACATGCCATCCTTATTAAAAATGAGGCTACTGGAGTATGTGTATGAACTAAATCATATCCCTCTCTTATTACTAAATTTTTTACTTTTTTATATGCTAATAAGTTTTCCCTTTTTAAAGGAGATCTTTGAAACTCTATTTGATGTATTTTGCAACCCATATTAATTAATTCGTGACTTACTTCTTGAACTATATTAAAAGCAACATCAACTTGATGGCCTTGGGCTATTAACATCCTTATATGGGGAATTAAAAAAGCATTAACTGTATTTGAAATTGTCGTAACATATAATATTTTCATTCCAAATTCCCTACTTCCCAAAATTCATCTTTAAATTGATTTATCATCTAAATAGATAATAAACACAACTGTTTATAGCATTATTTTCAACAAATAAAGCCAATTCACTTAGACAATAAATTTTATACAATTAAAAAATGATTAAAAAGCAGAAGATGACTTCAAGTGGGAAGAACACTTTTTTCATTACTTTTTCAATCAGATAGATTTTTCCTAGATTACACGTAATTTGACCTTCGGAACATGCTATTTTTGCACTTTTTAAATCATTCCATTGTTTGTTTATAATTTTGCCCCAACAGGATTAAGTAAAATAATACTTCCTATAATCTGGCACGAGAACTAAGTTCCTTTCACTCCCTATAATCCCTCTCAAACCGCCAAGCATCCCGACACATGTCAACAATATCACGTTTAGCCTCCCAGCCCAGTTTCCTTTTTGCTTTCGAAACATCAGCATAGCATGAAGCAATATCCCCAGGTCTCCGATCAACAATTTCATAAGGTATTTTAATACCATTTGCTTCTTCAAAAGCTTGCACAAGCTCTAGGACACTAGTACCTTTTCCTGTTCCTAAGTTATAGGTATGAACTCCCTCGAAAAGATTGTTTAATGCAGCAACATGCCCCTCTGCTAGATCCATGACATGAATATAGTCTCTAACCCCTGTACCATCCACGGTTGGATAGTCATTTCCAAAGACTCTCAATCTCTGGAGCTTACCCTTAGCAACTTGAGTGACATACGGCATAAGGTTATTTGGGATTCCATTTGGTGATTCTCCAATTAATCCGCTTTCATGAGCTCCTACTGGATTGAAGTATCTAAGCAGCGATACTGAGAAGCTAGGATTAGCTTTTGCTATATCAGTAAGAATACGCTCACTCATTGCTTTAGTTTCACCATATGGGTTTGTCGTTGAAAGGAGATCCATACTCTCCTCAAATGGTACTTTATTGTCTCCATAAACAGTAGCCGATGAGCTAAAGACAAACCGCTTAACGTTATATTTCTGACATGCTTTAGCGAGAATCATCGTGCTGACGATATTATTATGATAATAAGCTAGTGGCTTTTCGACTGACTCTCCCACCGCTTTAAGTCCAGCAAAATGAATAACACCATCTATTTCATGATTAGAAAAGATGGTGTTGACTGCTGATTCATCAGTTACATCAATCGGATAAAAAGTTATTTCTTTTTTCGTTATTTGTTCTATCCTTTCTGCCGCTTCAGCTTTACTGTTAGAAAGATTATCAGCAACAATGACTGAATGTCCTGCATCAATCAAAGCAACACTGGTATGTGATCCTATATAGCCGGCACCGCCTGTAACTAGTATATTCATAGTTTAAACACCCACTTTGAATTAATCTTATTGGAGACTGTGAACATCTAGAATTCATAAAAACTTATACATAATTTGACCTTCGGCACGTGCTATTTTTGCACTATTTTAATCATTCCATTGTTCTTTTTCAAATTTTTCCCCACCAGGATTAAGCAAAATGATACTTCCTATAATATTTGTACTATCCCCCCATTGAAGATATGCTTGTTTCCTAAAAATATAGTTACCACGCTTTTCGAATGTTCCAAATACGTACAATGGCTTACCCCAAAAGTGCTTTGTTTTAAAGTGAAATAGATCGTACATTAAAAAAAACGTTTTTAACCTTAATAAAGAACAAAAATACTAAAAAAAAACAACTGAATAATACATTTTAAATCATTAGCATTTTCCCTTCAGAGCTCCACCATTGCTTAAAACAACAATTATTAACATTATTTTATTCATTTTGAATTCCACCCCAGTAATTCTAGTTATGCATAAATTATGTTTGAATAGAATCATTTTTTTTATACAATCTTTGTTTAATCGCATGTAATATCCTTGCAGGAATAAGACCAACAACCAAAGGTTTAAACACAAATATTATTCCTAATGGGAAAAGAATCTTAAGTGAACGATACCCCTTAAATCTAACAACTGCCTCATCAATTCTATATTTATAGGTTCTCTTACTATAAGCCCTTCTACTCTCATAATATGAAAATAATGGTTCTCTCATATTGAACCCTGTCATATTTAATAAGTACATTCTCATAAATAAATCGTAGTCTTCGCATCTTCTAGTTTCCTTTGCCACATTATAACAAGATGCTTTGATTAACGATTCTTTTCTAAAGATAATTGTAGGATGGTTAAAACATGCTCCATAAAGAAAATCTTTCTTTACAGGTTCAGGTTTTCCCTCTAATAC
>NZ_JBALPC010000216.1:0-7019 GCF_036965225.1 Bacillus sp. JJ1474
TTTTCTTGTAACAGTAAGGTAGTAAACGTATGCCTTAAATGATGCAATGAAAATCTATGTGAGGGCAATCCAGACCGATCTAAGGTTTCCTTGAATATTTTATGAAGTCCATGTGGGTTCTGCTGCTTATTATTCTTATTATAGAATATCGGTTCACTATAATAGTTTTGCTGTTCTGAAGGACGTTGTCTATACGCTTGAAACAAAGGTAAAACAATCTTGTGAAGGGGGAGGAGGCGTTCTTTTTTCCCTTTCCCTCGAACTAAAATCGTATTGTTGTCTAAATCGACTTGCTCCCATATTAAATCCACTAATTCTTGTCGTCTCATCCCTGTTGCAGCTAATAATTTAAACATCAATTCATTTCTAATTGCCTGCGATCGCTGGTCTTGCTCCAAATAGGCAAATAATTTGTGAAGCTCCTGCAATGTCATGTATTTCGGTAACTTTTTATCGGATTTAGGCGCCTGGATTCCTGCTGTGAAGTCAGACTTCATGTAGTTTTCTTTTAAACAGTATTGGCTGAATGATTTCAGGCAAGATAGACGCCTTTGCAAGGTTCTTGGCTTGATGCCATGGTTGATGACCTGGTCTTGAACAAAACGGCGTACACTGGACGAAGTAAGTTCATCTAAGTTCAATGAACGGTCGTTAGCCGTTAAAAATTCACCATAGAGCTTAAATCGAAAGCGTAACTTTTAAGGGTGTTCACGGAATAACTTTTCTCGACTTCCAAATACATGAGATAATCATCCGCAGCTTGAACGTAATTCATAATTTTCTAACCTCCTGGTAGTTATGCGGTCGATCCCTGAGAATTATGTTCGAAACCATTAATTATGAGAACTAGCCGACTTATAGAAAGAACCCTGAGAGTTATCGGTCGCAAAAATGAATATTATAGTCAACTTGCGAAAAAATAGGGGACGATAAAGAATCTTATCGGAACTTGAGAGCACAAGCCCTTGTTGTAATTATGTTTGTTTCTAGTTTACATAATATATATTATCGGAAGTTAAATAAATTTTGTCTCAATGTATAAGTATACTTAAGATAGTGAGACAAAATGAAAAAAATGTACGGTGAACCCAAGTTGTGTGTTCATAAGTGATTTTTCGATTAATAATCCATAAAGTCAATTTTTCCTGCCTGTTTTTGTGAACCTAATCTATATACTTAAATTACAGCGAGTGAACTAAATTTGTGTACATACCGTATTTTGAAACAAAGTTGTATACATAAATACCTATTTTCTTTACAGATTATTTTCCAATATTGCCCAAAACCACTAAATATAACTCAGATTACTTTTAAAGTTACCTTTCACTTCATATTCTATTCACCAAGTTAAAAAAAGAAAACACTGCATAAAGTCTTTCTGCTGCAGTGTTATTTATTGTCCATTTTGTTTACAGCTGTACGCATTTCATCATTAGTTAGATGAGTATAAATCATTGTGGTTTGAACCGATGCGTGCCCCAATTGACGCTTTAATTTTGGTATATCATTATTCTCGAAATGATAACGAGTAGCAAATGAATGTCTTAATTTATGATCAGTTAGTGCTGGTTTTCCAAATGCAATCGCATATTTCTCTACAAGCTTCTCAATAGATCGATCTGTAAGTCTCCTTGTTGTACCCATTGGTCCGATGTTGTTGATGCAACTTTCCTTTTGAAGAAGTTTCAAGGCATCTATACCGTCTTTGGCTTGAAAAACCTTATAGTCTTGTTCGGATAAATGTATATTTACTAGGTTTAGAATATTGCTATCGTCATCAACGATTAGATTGCTTGTCATAAATGTTTCCTATTACTTAAATACCTACAACTTAAAAAATAGCCCTTCGTTTCCATAGTAAGGGCTACTGTTTATTTTTAACTATCATACTTTTTATACTTTTTCTATCATTATTAAATGAATTTACTCTATACTTTGCAAAATTCGTCCATCAATCATTTTAATGATATTGTCTGCATAAGAGAGCATTTCTTCATCGTGCGTAACCATTAAAGTAGTTATATTTAATGTTTTCGTTAATTCTCTGATTAATGACATAACATCATTAGATCGTTTAGAATCTAAACTAGCGGTTGGTTCGTCTGCGAAGAGAATTTTAGGCTGGTGAATGATTGCACGAGCAATGGCTACTCTCTGTTTTTCCCCACCTGACAAAGAAGATGGATAAGCATTCTTCCGATGCTCCATCCCAACTAGTTGCAGAATTCTATTCACTTCTCTTTTTTGTTCCTGTTTCTTTAATTTCAATTCAGAAACATCTAGCATGAGCATTAGTTGTTCTTCTACGGTGAGAAAAGGAACTAGATGGGCAAATTGAAAGACAAAGCCAAATTTACTTGCTCGTATTTTCCGAATTTGCTCTGAACCCATGGTAGTCATATTTTTGCCTTCGAATAGTACTTCTCCATGTGATGAAGGTTGAAGTCCTGCAGCTATTGTAAGTAGTGTACTTTTACCTGAACCTGATGCACCCACTAATGCTGTTATTTCCCCTTCTTTTAGAGAAAGGTTAATTCCCTTCAGTATTTCTTCCTTAACTTCCCCATTCGTAAACGTTTTTCTAACTTTATCAATTGTAAATATAGACATATTATATCTCTCCTTGTTGTATTGCTTGTAGTGGTTCAACCTTTTTAATTTGTATTCCTGAGAGTGTAGCTCCAATAAATCCAATAACTAGGAATACTAGAGTCAATTGTGCGGTTGTAACCATGGTTAAACTAAAAGGCATTCCTTCAGGAGCAACCATGTTAAAGACTTGACTAAGTGTAATAGAAAAAGCAAGTGAAGTTACTGTAATAAGAATCATTTGGGTCCACATCATTTTGAATAATTTACTTGTTTTTACACCAATTGCTTTTAAAATACCGTACAAACCAATCTTTTGAACGTTCATCATGTAGAAAAAGATAGCAAACAACATTCCACTTATGACAACCAAAAACCAAACAATCATATTTAAAGACATCTGTTCAGCGCTGTAACTTGAAATGGTATTTAGAAAATCTTTATTTGAAAATGATTGTAAGCCCGTAAATTCTTGAGAAGAGTCCTCTCCTGGTATGAAAATTAATTGCATTTCATCTACTCTATACATTTCTTTGTAGTTCTCTATATTAATAAAAGCGACAGGTGCATGGCTGAACTTCTCTTGTTCAACAAAACCTTTTACAATAAACTCACCACTTAATTGATTGTTCGTTAAAATATCTCCAACTTTGATCCCTTTATCCTTCATGGAGCTATCCAATATGATCTCTCCAGCTTGAACATCTGGAAACAATGTTGTTTGTGTTGAAGTAACAAAAGCAACGCTTTGTTGTTTATCATCCTTATCATTTAAAAAACCCATTTGAATAGATAGTGCTGTAGCATCTTTCTGATCATTCAACAATTTTTCTTGAATACTACTTTCTATTTTCGATAGATTATAGTTTTCGTCTGCCTTATCATTCATGTAAAATTGCCCGTCTGGTAAATTTTTTATTAATGCAGCATTGTCTTGTGATAATCCATTTGCTAAACCTGATATAATAAAAGTTAGTAAACTAACTAGAAATACAATGAAGCCTAATATTAAAAATCTTACTTTATTTTTCTTCATTTCTTTCCACGCAAGGTTCATTATTCATTCCTCCAATTTCTTATTTACATCCTTAGTTTATAATCCGTATATGAACAGAAGATGAACAAGAAATTACATTTAAAAATAAAGAAAGTTCAGGTGGAAGTTATCATTAATGAATGGTGTATTCGTTATCCTCATATCAATGGGTCTTGGGACATTAATGGTAATATTGTTAAACAACCTTACTGGATTTACTTGGCCAGACTATGTTGGCGGGCTATTTATAGCTGATATTTTAAGAAATATCTTTGATTCTATGAATATATCAATAAGGCTTACATTCTATCGATATTATTGGTTCAATCGCATTGCGTTTAAGTACAACCTTTCACAAACACATACTATCATTACCATAAGTATTCAATTTTTCTTGATATTCTTACTCCATTAAATGGCCCTAAAATGAAAATAAGCGCTAACCTTGTTTCAGGAAAGCGCCGGATTGCGATATATTGAAAAATGCTTATGAGCTGCAAAAATAACTCTACTTGTTTATAATACTGCTCTAGCTGCTTCTAATGCTGCTTCATAATTTGGGTGGTCTGTTGATACATTTACATACTCAACATATGTTACTTTGTCGTTTGTATCAACAGCAAAAATAGTACGTGCTAATAAGCGAAGTTCTTGGATAGCAACACCATATGCTTCACCGAATGAAAGATAACGATGATCTGATAATGTTTGTACATTCTCAATACCATTTGCTGCACACCAACTTTTCTGTGCAAACGGTAAATCAGCGCTAATAGTATTAAGAAAACCAAATTCTTGATATTTGTAACGGGTTAATAACTGACCTTAATCTACCGTCAAGATGAAATAACTTTATAGAATCCAATTTTTTATAATCGTAGGATGCTTCCTCTAATTTCTCAATCAGTGTTATTGTTTCACTTTCGTTAAGTTCAAATGAAAGAGATTGACCAGACATTAAAATCTCTGCTTTAACATTTTCTTTAGATTCATACTTTTTATTAAAGATTTTATAGTCCCCCTTATGTACCTTTAAAAACCATGAAATAATAATTTTCACCTTTGTTCTCAATTTACTCTCTTCGTTTAAAAAAGCCTTTTTCCTTTACTTATAGTTTCGAAGTACCTAATTAATGGTTTCATTTATATTAAATTAAGTGGTCCTTAAATGAAAATAAGCGGCTGATCCTAATTACAGATAAGCGCCCGTTTGCTGAATAACCATTTATCATAAAAACAAATAAGCCATGTATGGCTTCACTAGCACTAACATAGCAATATAAGACATTGGTTTCCTAGTAAACTGAATCCCTCACAAACACATGATCCTTATGCCATTCCAAATACTGACGTTGTCCATTACTCACCTTTATTTGAATTCCATCATTAATATTCAAAAATAATTTTGTAACTTCATCTATTTGCTTTGAAATGATAATTCCCCCATTTTCATCGAAAGTTATAAACCCTTTATCAAATAAAGCGTCATGATTTGGGCAAAACAAAAAGCAATTAACCAAATCCAGTCTTTCCTCGTTACTGGACTGACTCCAAGGTTTAATATGACTAGCAATCAGGAATCTTTTATCTGTAAAACCACATAACCTACATTTACATTCTCTCTCAATCAAACCTTTTTTAAAATTTGAATGACCAATTCTCGCCTTAACCAACTGCTCTTTCTCTGTATTTGTCAGATCATTATTTTCAATCTTCTCTTGATCCACTAGGGCATATTCCCTTTTATTTTTACTTAATTCCCCAACGAAATGATCATTCCCTTGTTGATTTTTTTTCGTATAATCTAGTCCTATGATTTTATTCGTATCTTTCAAAACAACCATGAACCCAAGTTTAATTAGGCAATTGTTTGATTCATCTCCACCCCCAAATTCAACAAGTTCATAATCATTAGCAATCCAGTTTGCAAATCTAAGTACTTCCTTCGGAGGGTATCTCTTATCATTATGGTATAAGTCAAACTTAGTTGATTGTCTTCGAGGATTTATTCCTCTTTGATCTATTTCTTTCAACGCTTGAAGAACATGATTTGTTGTAATGTTATTGGGAATCCCCATTTTCATCCCTGCTTTCTACAGATTAAAATTTAACTCTAGGCTTTTTAAATGTTGCATGACTTTTTTAGCAATCTGGCCCTATAACGGAAATAGCGCTGTTCCTTATTACAGAAAAGCGCCCGATTGTTGAAGATCGATTCTCTATTGAATAGTATCGTTGTACTGCGCAGCTGGAAAGTTGTTCTTCTTAAAGATAAGCGCCCTACAGATCAAAAAGAGATAGTGGGTTAATCCTTTACATCTTCCTTGCATATTTCACTAACTAGCTGCCATAACGCGTTGTTTTCTTTATTTTTCGGTCAAAGCCTATTACAATTTTCATATTGAGGCTTTGAATTCCTTTATTTTTTGCATTAAACCCTAATAAATTTTTCAGAGGTAACTAATTATTATGTCGTTTGTTAACTTCAATCGTAATGAACTCCGGCAAATAGCTGGGAGTACATCCTTTTGCTACTATTTCATCTTTGTAAAGACCCGTTTTCTCACCAAGTTTAATACAACGTGCACGATTTTTTTCATCATAAACGCCTATCCAGCCTGCGGTGAAATTCATAGCCCATTGAACTTCCGGGTCTTCCTGCGTAATATTAACTTCTAATGCAGATAGCAAGTCTGCGGTGTTATCAGGCGGTGTTTGTCCAGTCCATCTCAATCGCCCTTGATAATACCAGAAAGCTCGCCTTTGAAGAGCAGAAGGACTATTTTCCCATGACTCCATCAATGCAATTTTCTTCTTGTCTTTGGTGAGCTGATTAGCCATTAACCAATCCATTAAGTTATTTCGCTCATCAAAAGTGTGAGTCTGCATATCCTTATCAAGCTTATTTAGCACATCTTGTGCAAGAAGTGTTTTGTCCATAATTAAGATTGCTAATAGTCTGGGCAAAAACTCTTCGGTTGACCAAAGTTCCATAGATAGTTCGTGATCTTTTTTAATGTCCTTCGCGATTTTTCGTAAGTCGCCTAGCTTAGTTTTACTATTGATCTGAGGTAGAATGTTTTCTGCTTTTGAAGAGCGTTTTATTTCTGTATCTTTTTTTTCATCCATTTTATACAACTCCTTTATTAAAGCACTGTTTCATAATATGTCCTTGACGGGATATATCAAGAACTTAATTTCGTTATAAGTCTTATTGCAGTGGTGTGCCTCCAAAGTTTACCTTTTTTAATATTGTAGCATATATCGTATTAAAGCTTTCTCCACCTATAATAGAAGAGCAACCATCTTTAATATAATTAAAACATTTACTTCCTTTTAATTGGATACGAAAAGAGCATTCCTTTTTAAAGAAACGCCCCCGTTCGTAATATAA
>NZ_JBALPC010000217.1:0-9692 GCF_036965225.1 Bacillus sp. JJ1474
GTTTAATATAGATGATGACAAAAGTAAGTAGCGTAACGATCATAAGGAGGAAAAAATATTTTGACAACATTCTCAGATTTTAGCTTAAGTAATGAAATAGTAAAAGCATTATCAAATATGGGCTTCGAGGAACCAACACCTATTCAGGCTCAAGCAATCCCGATTGGTTTAGTGGGTAAAGACATGATTGGGCAGGCCCAAACTGGTACAGGAAAAACGACTGCATTCGGTGTTCCGCTTCTAGAACAAATCAATATTGAAGAAGGAATTCAAGGTCTTGTTCTTGCTCCAACTCGTGAGCTGGCAGTTCAAGTAGCAGAGGAATTAAACCGAATCGGTCAAGTGAAGGGCGTAAAAACTTTGCCAATTTATGGCGGTCAGGATATCAATCGCCAGATTCGCGCTTTAAAAAACAGACCACATATTATTGCAGCTACGCCTGGAAGACTGATTGACCATATTGAAAGAAAAACGATTCGACTTAGCAATATAAAAATGGTTGTGCTTGATGAAGCAGATGAAATGTTAAATATGGGCTTTATTGAAGATATTGAAAGAATTTTAAGTGAAATTAAAGGAGAACGACAAACCCTCCTATTTTCTGCAACAATGCCTAGAAGAATTCAAACACTTGCAGAAAAGTTCATGAAGGATCCGGAATTAGTAAAAATTAAAGCTAAAGAAATGACTGTGAAAAATATCGAACAGCATTATATGGAAGTTCATGAGAAACAGAAATTTGATGTGCTTTGCAGTCTTCTTGATATTCAATCTCCAGAGCTTGCGATTGTATTTGGTCGTACAAAAAAACGTGTGGATGAAGTGGTTGAAGGATTAATTAAACGCGGCTATTCAGCTGAAGGAATTCATGGTGATATCCCTCAAGCGAAACGTGACCAAGTTATTCGCCGTTTTAAAGAGCAAACGATCGATATCATGGTTGCTACAGATGTGGCAGCAAGGGGTCTTGATATTAGCGGGGTTTCCCACGTATATAACTTTGATATTCCGCAGGATCCTGAGAGCTATGTCCATAGAATTGGACGAACAGGCCGTGCTGGAAATAAAGGACTTGCAGTAACTTTTGTATCTCCAAGAGAAATTGATCATTTGAAGATCATTGAAAACGTAACAAAGAGCAAAATGACGAAAAGTCCAGTTCCATCTTTCAAAGATGTACTAGCAGGCAATCAGCAGGCTACTATTAATCGCCTAATGGCTATTATTGAGAAAAATGACCATAATGATTATAAGCGTGCAGCTGAAAATTTACTCGAAGACACTGACTCTGTTTCCTTATTAGCAGCGGCATTAAAATTATTAACTAAGGACATTGATGTTACTCCAGTTAAATTAACAGCTGTTGAACCGATACGTGTTAGAAAGCCGCGAACAGATAGAGGCGGCGATAGAAAACGCTATAATGACAGAGGCAGAAGCTCAGGTAGTGCTGGAAGAGACAGAAGAGACGGCAGGGAAAGAAGAAGAAACAGAACGACTAATAAATAATGCTAAACTTTAATCAGTGAGGGTATTACAGCCTTTTTATCTGCGATAAATTGGTAAATCTTTATTTTTCCATGTATTTCTTCAAGTGAATTTGGTTAAAATCCTAAATAATTACCCATAATAAGATTTGCAGGGTAATATATTCTGTCACTGATTGATATTTAGGAGGATTAAAATGGCAACAGGTAAAGTAAAATGGTTTAACGCAGAAAAAGGTTTTGGTTTTATTGAGGTTGAAGGTGGAGAGGATGTATTTGTACACTATTCAGCTATCCAAAGTGAAGGCTTCAAAAGTCTTGATGAAGGCCAAGAAGTTAATTTTGACATAGAAGAGGGACAACGCGGACCTCAAGCAGTGAATGTAACAAAAGCATAAAAAATGTAAAAGAGCCAAATTTCTCGGCTCTTTTATTATTTTTTTGTCTTTATCAGGATAATTGGTCATAATAAAATGGAGTACGAAAGAAGGGGGAAGAGCTGTGAAGGAATTTACTGTTCAATTTCATAAGGAAGATCAAGTTGAAGCAATGAAAGTTCAGAAATTAAGTGAAGAAGATTTTGAAAGATTAACCGAGGGTGGAACAAGACATTTATTTGAATTGGACACAAATATTGGATTTTTTATTTTCTTCGATGCTATTGATGGCAGTGGCAAAGAATCGTATATGGTCCTTCAATACGAAGAAGAGAATGAAGACCCAAGTGCATGCTATGCTTTTGAATTAAAAGACTTTTATCAATTTGCTGCATTGCACTTAAATGATTTAGAGTTCCAGGAAGAGAATGAAAGCGATGAAGACAAGGAAGAATATAGTCCAATCCATCATTTAGCGCATTTAATGTATCATATCGCTGAAGACGGGAAAGATATTCAATTATAAAAAAGTTTGAGAGCAGGGGCGTGCCCTGCTCTCATTACTTACAGATCTTCTGCTTCTATGTAATGATCCGTGCAAAATTTTGAGATTAGTTTCTCTTCTTCCTCTTCTAATGCAAAGTCTAATATTTGACCTGAACTTAAAAAATGATAATTTAAAATGCGATAGTCATCTTCTTTCTTATAAAACAAAACTCGAAGCTGTAATCCATTCTCATCGTATAAATCATCATCTTCATCCACGGCAATATCTAAAAAGAATTCGTAACGTTCTCCCAATAAAATTCCTGTAGGATCTTTTAGCAGCTCTACTGTATAACTTGTAATTTCCATAGGTTTCACCCTTTCTTCATCAAACCTAAATCTAGTTAACGAGAACATTATACACCTTACCCGATAAAAAGAAATAGTATTACTATTTCTTAAAAAAAGTTTCTACATTCAAAAAAATTGAACTTAAACTTGTTTAAAAAGTATGTCATTTGACCTTTTGACTGTTAAGGAAATTTATGTTATACTAATTGAAGAGTTTATGAATGTATAAAGTTTCCCATAAATCACTTGTTATTTAGAGTTGGTAAGTATTTTCCCTTTATTTAACAGGTGTTTTTATTTTTAGGGAAAAATAGGGGTCTACCCTTTGGGAGGTGCCTTAATATGGCAATGGGATTTGGGAGAAAAAACACAGAAGAAATCAAAATGGAAGAAGTAAAGGTTTGGGAATGCACGTCAGATTCATGTAATTGCTGGGTCCGAGATAATTTTAAGAGCAGTCAGCAGCCTTCTTGTCCAATTTGTAAGAGTGAAATGAAAGAGGCAATAAGGGAGCTTCAAGTAGTGAATAACAATAGTATTTATTCCAATAATTAATATAATGGGGGGCGATCTTTGATCGTCCTCTTTCTTTTTGTATAGGTTATCATAACATGAACAAAATAATGGAAACTAAAATAATTTGGAAGTGAAGTGGGTTTGGCAAACTCTTTATGGTATTTTTCCTTAGTTTTCATAAGTCTAATCATCTTCATATTTACATATAAGAATTCGAATCATTTTCGAAAAGATTTAGCTGTTTATTTTTTTGCTGCGGGTCTTTCATTTTTTGGGGAATTTGTCGTGCTTATTCTTCTGAATTCGTACGATTATTATCCTCATGTTTTCAAAGAGAATTGGCCCGATGATATATTTGGTTCCTTAATTTCTCAAGGAGTTATTATTCCGACTGTGCTAATGTCCATAGCGGCATTTCGGTTAAGGACTAAATGGATTATACTGATCATTTCTCTTATTGCGTTAATTGAAGAACTGTTTTTAAGGCTTCGTATTTACGAGCATAATTGGTGGAGAACGTGGTATACGATTATTTTGCTTTTGTTAGCTTCCTATATCATGAAATGGTGGAGAAGAAAATTAAATGATCCTTCCCTTCCTATAAAATATTTAACGATCTATATGTTATTTAATATTATTCTTCATCCGATATCTTTTTTTATGTCATTGGTTCTCAAACTTAGCTGGTATTCCATGGGGTTGTTTGAATCGATGTATAAAGATCATACGATCTTAAAAATGATCATAGATATCACCATGGCGATCCCGTTAACGGCGATCGTTCTATTTTCATATAAGTATTTAACGTTGATTGCTCTTTTTATTTTTATGATCATTTTTGATTTAGTCCAAATTAAAATGGGATTGCTTCATGTTATTGATTACAATGCAGTCATTGCGTTCGCGTTCATAAAATTATTCGTAATTTCTATTGTTAAAAGGGTGAATGATTACCTCTTTCCAATGGAAAAGGATTATATTTAATAGGCATAATTTTCTCTTTCCAACAAAAAATATAATGATTAATATGAAGGAGTGATAACAATGGATGTTATACGTGTAAAACAAATCCTTTCATCATCAGCAGATATTGAAGTCACATACAATGGTGCATCTGTGTGGATTGATCAGTTAAATGAAGATGGGAAGACAGCTACTGTACATTTAAGAGGACCACTTGAAGAAAGATCAACTGTAGAAATTACAGAACTTCAAGAATAGTAATAGACAACCACCCTAAAAATTTAGGGTGGTTGTCTATTTATTGGGTCCTATAAAATATAATATCATTGGTTTTAACAGCATGGTTTATTAGAATAGAGATGATCCAGCAGAAAGAAGGTGGAACAAATGAAAACTATACTTGTTGCTGATGATGATCAGCATGTCCGGTATTTAGTGAAAGAACTATTAATGAAAGAAGGGTTTCAAGTTATTGAAGCGGCAGACGGTGCAGAGGCTTTGAAACGGCTTCATAATCAAATTTGCGAATTAGCAATCGTTGATATAATGATGCCTGTTATGGATGGGTATAAATTAACTGTGGAAATACGAAAACATTTTGATATTCCGGTTGTATTATTGACTGCAAAAAGTCAAATTGAAGATAAAGAAATAGGCTATCTTTCAGGTACAGATGATTATTTAGTAAAGCCTTTTGAGCCGAAAGAGTTAATATTTAGGGTAAACGCCCTTTTAAGAAGATATGGAAAAGCAATGGAATCAAATATTAGAATTGGTTCAATGTTAATTAATAAAAAAAGCTATGAAATCGAGGTTAATGGTAAAACATTCATATTGCCGCTTAAAGAATTTGAACTGATGTATTATTTAGCTTCAAACCTTAATCAAGTTTTTAGTAGGGGGCAATTAATTGAACAAGTATGGGGAATGGATTATGGGGGGGACGAGCGGACTGTTGATGTCCATATTAAGCGTTTAAGGGAGCGCTTTTCAAATACATCAGATGATTTTTCAATAAAAACGATTAGAGGTATTGGGTATTCGCTGGAGGCTCAAAAATGAAATCCCTTTATTCTAAGTTTGCCATTACTACGATTTTAATCATGCTAGCAAGCGGAATCATTTCTTTTTTACTTTCAAATGTTTATTATCAATCCTATTTAAAAAATCAGAACGACCTTAAAATGACTAATATTGCATTGGAGATTACTAATTTTATTCAACTGCAGAATCAAATAAATATGGATGAATATTTTGAACATCTCGGTTCGATTGGCTATCAAATTTTTATTATCGATGAAAATGGAAATAGACGATTCTTCGGTGCACCATTTAGAACTGAATACCTTTCGGATGAGCCAGTGGAAAAAGTGCTCAATGGGGAAGTTTTCCATGGAATTGCTAAGTTTCCGCACAAAACCTTTGTGACGGGTTTCTTTGCTAATGAGCTTACGAATACAGTTGGGGTCCCCTTAATATATGAAGGCGAAAGATACGCATTGTTTCTTAGACCAGATATAAAGCTCTTATTCAATGAAATGCATCGGATGTTTGGATGGCTTGTTGTGGGGATGGTTGTGTTTACTATCCTATTAGTATTAATCAGTACAAAGTATTTAATAAAGCCTATTTCCAAATTGAATACAGCAACGAGCTTGATAGCAGAGGGGGATTTTGGCATTAAGCTGAATATTAATAGGCAGGATGAAATAGGGGATCTAGCTGCTAGTTTTCAAACGATGGCTGGCAAATTAGAAAAAGTAAATGACGCACGCAAGGAGTTTATTTCTAACATTTCACATGATATTCAGTCACCTCTCTCTAATATCAAAGGGTATTTAAAACTATTAAAGAGCGCTGAATCAACAGCTCAGCATAAAGAATATTTTGATGTAGTTGATTCTGAAGTGAATCGGCTATCCTATTTAACTAAGCAGCTGCTGTTGCTATCATCACTTGACAGTCAAAAGGATTTGCTTGATAAAAAAGATTTTAATTTAAGTGAACAATTAAAGACGGTTATACGTCAGTACCAGTGGATATTAAGTGAAAAAGGATTGATGATTAGCTATTCACTGCCTGATGCATATTTGCATGGGGATCACACCTTATTATACTCCGTTTGGGAAAACCTCTTAACGAATGCCATTAAATATAGTGAAGAAGACAGTGAGATTAACATTACATTAAATGATCAGCCAGACTGGATCGTGATAAGCTTTAAAGATCATGGAATTGGCTTACATTCAGAAGAGGTTGAAAGGATTTATGACCGTTTTTATCGTGCTGATACATCAAGGACTCGCACTATTGAAGGAACTGGGCTTGGGCTTTCAATCGTTCAATCTATTTTGGAAATTCATGATGGCGAAATTAAAGTGGAGAGCAAGAAAGGGGAGGGGTCTGTTTTTACAGTGAAATTACCAAAGGGTTAGAGAATTATTGGCAAGGTGCTATGTGGAGCTGTGAAAGCTATAGCACCTTGTCATTTTTTTACAAAAATTCTTTTATTAACATGTGGCAGCATTTTCTGAAACAAAATCAATCTCAAAGCCGAGATCTTTTAACATTTGATGATCCGCTGAACCTTCCTGTCCTGCAGTTGTTAAATAATCTCCAACAAAAATAGAATTTGCCGGGTATAGTCCAAAAGGCTGAAGGCTTCTCAAATTAACCTCACGCCCGCCAGAAATGCGAATTTCCTTAGTTGGATTAATAAATCGCATTAAACACAATACTTTCAGACAGTATCTAGGATTTAATTCCTTCGTTCCCTCAAGCGGAGTTCCGTCAATAGCATGAAGAAAGTTAACAGGGATGGAATCTGCATCAAGGGCTTTTAAGCTTCTGGCCATTGACACGACATCTTCTTTAGTTTCGCGCATCCCGATAATGACACCCGAGCAAGGAGAAATTCCGTGTTCTTTAACTAATTCAACGGTGTTTACCCGGTCTTCATATGTATGGGAAGTTGTTATGGATTCGTGGTGATTTTCGGATGTGTTAATATTATGATTATAGCGGTCAACGCCGGCTTCTTTAAGCATGGAAGCCTGTTCGGGCTTTAACAATCCAAGACATGCACATACCGTAAGATTGTATTTATCTTTAATTTCTTTAACAGCGGAAACAACTTGATCAATTTCTTTATTGCTCGGACCTCTTCCGCTGGCAACAATGCAATAAGTACCAACATTCATATTAAATGCTTGTTCAGCACCTTTAACAATGGAATCTTTATCCATCATTCGATATTTTTCAATTGGTGCAGTTGATACGCTTGATTGTGAACAGTAGCCGCAGTTTTCAGGGCAAAGCCCAGATTTTGTATTTATGATCATATTAAGCTTTACTTTATTTCCATAATAATGGTGGCGGATTTTATAAGAGCTTTGTAATAGATCTAGAAGTTCTTCATCAGGGCAATTTAATATGCTAACGGCTTCTTCATTTGTAAGCTCATATCCTTCCAATACTTGTTCAGCAAGATTCCTCCAGTTCCTCATTAATTCTCCTCCTTTTGAATTTGATTATGAAGCCCGTTGAATTTTTCTAAATTGGCTGCGGGCAAAAACCTTATGCTCAAGTCGATTCGCCATGATTCCAGCACAAATGGCGAGAACAATATCCTTTGGCAATGGCACAACCATCCACATCCAAGCCATTTTATAAGTAAATCCATCTGGAGCAGCCGCCCAAAGCTTATAGGCAAAATACATCCAGTTTGTACCAATAACATAATTAATAACCATACCAATTAAAGCGGCAGTAATATAAACTGGGATCGTCTTTTTCATTTCAATGATTTTTCCTGTTACATAGGCTGTAAGAATGTAAGAGAGAATAAAGCCAAAGGTCGGGCTAATTAAGGAAGACATACCACCGCCAAATTTAGCAAATACTGGCGCACCTGCAAGACCAACAAAGGCATAAACGGCCATTGTAATTGCTCCTAGACGGCTGCCTAAGATAGCTCCAGATAAAATGGCAACAAATGTTTGCAGCGTAATTGGTACACCGCCTATAACCATAAAGGGAACAAATGTAGTGATATTCGCTCCTACACACATCAAAGCTACAAACATACCAGCAAGCGTTAAATCAATCGTTCTTAATCTCTTTTTCATTTCCCTATCCTCCGTAGATTGTTAGTAAATATAAATAAAGGATAATGGCTAACCTAAGTATATGTCAACCTATTTTATTTTTAGTTAACATATTAATATTAAGAGACTTTAATAGTGTGAGTTTTAGATTTGTAAACGGATGTTCATCTTCTGTTCATATTAGAAGCTTAAAATAGGAAAAAGAGAGGAAGCAATGTATATTATAGAGTAGGCTTTGATTAGAAGAAAACGGAAAAAACGTAAATAGGAGAGGAAAACGATGAATTATAGCAAGGTTTTATTACGATTATCTGCATTATTTGGCTTTATCGGCGCTTTTTTAGGTTCACATATGGCTGGAGCAGGGGATTATGCTTTTAGACCGATACATGCCCATATACTTGTTGTTGGATGGTTAACACTATTCGCATGGGCGGTATACTATAAAGTATTTTCCCCGAAAATGGGGATCCTAGCAAAGTTTCATGTATATACTGCTATTATCGGTTCTATCGGATTAACAGGTGGGATGGCGCTCTATATTTTTAAACCTGCATTTCTTCCAAGTGCGGTTAACACGATTTTCTATATTGTTGGTGGGTCCATCCTTTTGCTTAGCTTCTTATTATTTTTCTTTGTCACCTTTACAAAGGATGAAAAACAGGGGAAGGCAAGCTAAGAGTAGCTTGCCTAGTCCTAAAAAATAAACCTAAGATATTTCAGCGGTGTTATCTTTTCTTTTTGTTTTCAGTTTGATATAAGGTATGATGAAACGGTCAAAACCGATTTTACTTGCATTGTATCCAGCGACTAAGATGAATATTGTTAATAATATCATTTGCGGGTTCGTACTGATTGTTCCGGAAAACATAAAGGCAAAGTTCATTATGATTCCAAAAAATGCAGCAGCAGTAGTCAAGCAGCCAAGAATTAAACCTAACCCTACTAATAGTTCGCCCCATGCAACTAAAAAGCTAAATAGACCTGCATTTGGAAGGGCAAATCCTTCTAAAAAGCTAGCCCACCATCCTTGTACTGTTGGATTCTCCCCAGTCGCTTTAGCGATTGCTCCTTGTAAATATCCCGATGCATCAAACCCGCCTGCTACTTTATGATATCCCGCCTTGAGCCAAGAATAACCAAGATACAACCGAATAATAGTCAATAATCCTGAAGATAATTGATTTTCCCTTAGCCAATTAACAAACATACTTATCTCTCCCAACTTTTTGATGAATACAGGGATATAGTAGCAAAAATATCCCTATATTTTACATTTTTATGATCCATGTCACGTAAATGTAAATAAAATGTGAATATTTTAAGAAAAATGTTTATTTATAGAGGAAATTGATTTGTCAAGAATAATTGGAGTTAAAAATTGACTATTTTATGAATTATATAAT
>NZ_JBALPC010000218.1:0-7817 GCF_036965225.1 Bacillus sp. JJ1474
GGATTTAATGGGC
Source organism: Bacillus sp. JJ1474 (assembly GCF_036965225.1). Lineage (NCBI taxonomy): Bacteria > Bacillati > Bacillota > Bacilli > Caryophanales > Bacillaceae > Bacillus > Bacillus sp. JJ1474. The sequence continues at coordinate 14 of NZ_JBALPC010000218.1, forward strand.
TTTAAATAAGCTAATAGTAGATGAAAAAGTGCTTAGTTAGCTCACTTAATCATTTGGAGAGGAGACCATATAAAAATGATTAAACAAAATGAAATACTAAGTTTTAGCATAACGAAGGTTTCAAAATGTATTCAAAATGGTGAGATATCACCTGTGGAATTAGTTGAGAACTTATTAAATCATCTTGATCAAGTTGACCCAATATTAAATTCATTCATAACGGTAAATCGTGAAGAGGCTATAAAAGAAGCGATTGAAATGGAGAATGAAATAAAACAAGGAAATTACAAGGGACCCCTTCATGGAATTCCAATCGGGATAAAAGATAATATTAATACAAAAGGTATGAAAACTACTTCTGGTTCCGAAATATATAAAGATTATATTCCAGAAAAAGATGCTTTTGTAATTGAACGTTTAAAAGAAGCAGGCGCGGTAATCTTTGGAAAGCATAATACACACGAAGTAGCCTTAGGTACAACGGGAGATCGATCCCACTATGGGGCAGTAAAAAATCCGTACAATACCACTAGAATGACTGGAGGATCAAGTAGTGGCTCAGCTGCAGCGGTAGCGGCGTGTCTTAGTTATGGAGCAATTGGCACAGATGCTGGAGGTTCTATCCGTTTACCGGCTTCTTTCTGTGGAATCGTTGGGATGAAGCCTACATATGGTACTGTAAGTAAGCGTGGTATGTATCCGATATCATGGATTCAGGATCATGTCGGGCCTATGACAAGAACAGTCCATGATAATGCATTAATATTAAATGCCATTTCCGGATTTGATTCAGAAGATCCTGATGCTATCTACCGTAAACCTGAAGATTTTACTAGATTAATTGGTAAAGATATTAAGGGGACATCTATAGGAGTTCCGAGTAATTTTTATTTTGAGGATTTAAATGAAGAAATATCTAAAAAAGTAGAAGAAGCGATAACAATTCTAGAAGCATTAGGAGTAAGGATAACTCGAGTTGCACTTCCGAATATAGAGAAGTTTTTAGATGCACAGCGTGTTATTCTTTCTAGTGATGCATATGCAATTAATAGGGAGGGTTTGGAGGGCTTTCCAGATCTTTGGGATGATGAAGTGAAGGAAAGATTGCTAACAGGACGTTATATAAGAGGATTTGAATATGCAACCGCATTACAAACTCGAAAGTTAGCGAAAAAGGAATTCAATGATGTTTTCGAAAAAGTCGATGTTATCCTAACTCCTACAACATCTATTTTACCTCCTCGTATTAATGAGAGGTTTATTGGAAATGATCAAAATGCTATTGTTGTTCGGCAAATAATCTCAAAACAAACTTCTCCAACAAATTTGAACGGTTTTCCAAGCTTAGCGTTACCTTGTGATTTTTCAAGTGAGGGCTTACCAATTGGAATCCAATTTATAGGTAAGGAATGGGAAGAAGCAAAACTGTATCAATTTGGTTATGCCTTGGAACAAGAGTTGTCATTAACAACAGCAAAACTAAATATAAATCATTTGCCCTAAACGATTGAGGGTTTGAAAAATAATAAAAAACAAATTAAAGAAATTGGTCCTACTTGGAAAAATAGATTGGCAATCAATGGAACGTTATTCCTTCTTTTGCGAATTCTGTATAAAACAACATACTTACAAATAAGGCATAATATCTTTTATTAAGTATGGGAAGGGTGATTTGTATGGCATCTTTAAAGGTTGCTTCAATTTGGAGATATCCCGTTAAGTCGATGATGGGGGAGGAATTAAACACATGTGAGATTGCGGAAAAGGGGTTATTAGGGGATAGAGCTTATGGAGTCATTGATAATGAAACTGGTAAACTTGCTAATGCTAAAAATCCTAAAAAATGGCCAAACATGTTTCAGTATCGGGCAGCGTTTGTTGAACCCACACAGGAGAATGCTGCAGTTCCTCCGGTAAGAATTACTTTTCCGGATGGTCGTTCGATTATTAGTACAGACGAAGAAAGAAATGAATTGCTTTCAAACAGCTTGAATCGAAACGTTCATTTGTCAACTCCATCCGCAAAAGATGTACAGTTTGAAGGATATATTCCTGAATATATCGAGGAACTTGCCAACAAAGGCTCGATTTTTACAAGAACTTCACCAAAAGACACGTTTTTTGATATTGATATGGTACATATTATTACAACCTCAACTATTAATTACTTAAGGAAACTGGCACCGGAAAGCAGAATTGAGGCACGACGGTTCAGGCCTAATATTATTATTGAAGTTCCAGATACGGAAGCATTTATAGAAAATGATTGGGTGGGTAAAACCTTAACCATTGGTAGTGTACAGCTCAAAATTTCTCAAGAAACAAAGAGATGTGTCATGACAACATTATCTCAAGGAGACCTTCCAAAAGATCCAAATGTACTAAGATCTATTGTGAAAAATAATGCTGGAAGCTTTGGAGTTTATGCTACCGTAGTGAAACCTGGGAAGGTAAGCATCGGAGACAGAATTGAGATTGAGTGAAATACCAAACATGGGGACGGTCCTTGTGTTTACCTAATATTTCCAATATAAAGACTCTGATATTTGTATGGATTTTAAAATGTTACAATTCAAAGGGTGCTTTAATAATAGAAGAATTAATTTATTTTTAAGATGGGGATCATGTTTTAGTTATTCCATTAAAGGGCGCAATTCTTGAAGAGGAATTGTGCCTTTTTTAGTAATAGGGCCATATTGTTTAGTTACGTTAATGGAAATTGTGCAGGTTTACACTTAAACTTTTGGATAGAATAGTTTAAAAAAGTGAAAGGGGGATTTATATGAGTTTAGCAAGCTATATTGGATGTAATGTAGAAATCCCACTTAGTGATGAAGAAGAATATAATGACTTAATGTATATTGGAGATTGTTTTTCAACTAAGTACAACAAACAGGATGTTAAAAAATATCAATTTACTACACCTTATGTTTATGAGGTATCTAGTCACTGGGGAATTGAGATATCAAAATATATGAATCAAAGATCATGTACTGAATCGAAAAAGAAGCTAATTGCATTATGTGAAATTATGGATAGCTATCTTGAAAAAGGCGATTATTTTGAACTTTATAGTTGTTGGGTTGGTGAGGAAAAGGACAAGCGAGTTGGTGAAAAAACCTTGAGTATCGATAACTTTAATATTGATTTGATTGAAATGCCTGAAAAAACATTGGTACGAATTGAGAAATAATAACTTGTTCAACAATCGGGCGCTTTTCTGAAATAAGGAATTCTTCATGAAAAGGGCCATTTAATGGTACAGGGCTTATTAAAATGAGGAGTAAAGTTTAGTGAGTAAGGAGTAAATTACCAATAAACAAGATGACGACATTTTGAGATAATCAAAGGGGATAAAATATTTAAAACTATTGTGGTGATAAAATGAGGAAATTTCCCTCAAAGCTAATATCTATTTTGTTTTATACAATATTTGTAGTAAGCACGATAATTACATTATTTATTGTATATAAGGATATTGATAATTTATTTTCTTTTAAATTTGTAATTGGCTATGTAATTTTTCTTGTTTTGTATCTTTTTTATTTCATTATTGCAACTGTAATCAATATGAGAAAATTAAAGTGGTTTGATATTAGAAAAAGAATGTATGGATTTATTGCTTCTTTTGTTTTCCTTAGTGGGACGAGTATCATTTATTATTATTTTTATAAACCGGCAGAAATAGATTATTATAGGATTTTTTTAATTGCTTTGGGAATATCACTAGGGGTTTCTTTTTTGATTTAGCGTTCTTTAGAAAGAAATAAAATACAATGTATTTAAACCTTTTCTTCAGCTAAAGGGCGCAATTCATGAAGAGGAATTGTGCCTTTTTCAGTAATCGGGCCATTTTGTGGAATATAACTTAATAATAAAATTTGATAGTTATGTTAAATTTTATTAGGTAAGATTGTGAAGGATTAAGGAGGAAAAGTATTGAAAGTAATAGATGAAATTTATGGGGAATTTATAATAGAACCAGTTTTGGAGAAACTGATTAATTGCCAAGCTATACAACGATTAAAAAAAGTTCATCAAGGTGGAGCGAGTTATTTAGTAAATAAACAATGGAATGGAACTAGATATGAGCATTCTGTCGGTGTGATGCTTTTAGTAAGACAACTAGGAGGTAAGATTGAAGAGCAAATAGCAGGGTTATTACACGATGTTTCCCATACAGCGTTTTCTCACGTGATTGATTATGTATTTGATGCAAAAAATGAAGATTATCACGAGAAGATATTTAATCAAGTCATAGAAGGTTCAGATATACCAACGATTTTGGCCAAATATAACTTGGACTATAAAAAAATCATGGACGACTTATCACAATGGAAAATACTTGAGCAGCCTTTACCAGAACTATGTGCAGATCGAATTGACTATACATTGAGAGATATGTTTCGTTGTGGAATCATTTCGCTTGATGAAATAAAATCTTTTTTAACTCATCTTGTGATTATAGATGGGAAAATTCATATAGACAGCATAGAGTGGACAGAATGGTTTGTAAATACATATTATAAAGAGGTCATTGATTATTTCTTAGACCCATTAAATATTTATGGTTACACCATTCTATCTAAAACATTAAAAATGGCATTAAAGAAAAATATATTAGAACCGAATCATTTCTTAAGTACAGATGAGAAGGTCATAAATCAATTATATCGCTCAAACGATAACGAGGTTATACACTTATTAAATCAATTACAAGAGGAAGTTACGTTAATTGAAGATGAACAAGATTTTGATTTTCATATGAAGCAAAAGGAACGTTTGATTGACCCATCCATATGGTTGGGAGGTCAATTGATTAAGGCTTCAATGATTTCCGAGAAAGTTCAACTGCAAAATTCAAAGGCTTCTATAAAAGCAAGAAAAGGGATTTATTTACGAGTGATTTCAAAGTGATGAAAAATATAGGGCTATAGAGGGCTTATCTTTCATAAGGTTAAGCAATGATCTTCAGCAATCGGGCGCAAATCTTGAAGAGGAATTGTGCCTTTTTCAATAATAGGGCCATATAATGGAATAATTTCAAGTGATTTTATCACTTGGGAATAAGAGAGATAAATTTCAGTTCAGCTTTAACTATTAGGACAACAATGCCAATAATGAACTCTTAGGTGGTTGCTTTTTTTATCAAAATGCACTAAAATAGATAAAATTATTCAGTGAGAAAGGAGGCAAAAAGTAATGGAAACTGTTTTCAGAAGTATAGCAGAAGAAGTAAAGTCATTTTTACATTTAGGAGATTTACATGCAACGGGATTAGTCTGCCCTTTTTTAAGTAAACTTCATATGGAAAACAGTTCCCGGAAACTTTTTGTCTTTTTATTTTAGGTTTATAGAAGACAATATAATTGTTAGTGCATTTTGATTAAAACTAAACAATTACTAGATGCCGGTTTTCGCCGGCGTCTTTTTTGTTCAAAAGGAGAAAAGATTGAGATGAGGATGTATACAAGGCCTCTTATTGGATGAGAGTCATGAAAAGTTAGCGAGAAAGATGTCGTTAGAAAGGGTGAGACTAATGCTTAAAAAACTTAGGCAATATAGAAACGTTTCAGTGTTCCAGACGCTTCTGAATTGAATTAAAAAAATTTAGAAGCGAGTAATCTCTATATGGAAAATCAAAGAATATTTAACAAATCATTTTTTTTCATATTTATTAGTAACTTTTTAATTTTTATTGGGTTTGAAATGTTGCTTCCTATTTTACCGGCTTATATGATTAGCCTTGATGCCTCTCCCATTCAAATAGGTTTAGTGACAACGTTATTCACTATAGGCGCTGTATTAATCAGACCTTTCGTGGGATACTTTCTAATTGATAACAAACGGAAAGCTTTAGCCATCGGTGCGAGTGCATTGTTAATGATAATTACCCTTGTTTATCCTTTTCTTAACATTATATGGATGTTGCTATTGTTAAGATTTTTTCATGGTACTGCATGGGGCGTATCAACAACAGCCAATAGTACAATAGCAGTCAACTCGATTCCTAAGTCACGCTTAGGAGAAGGATTGGGGTATTTCTCTATTTCAACAACAGTCGGGGCGATCATAGCACAGAGTTTAGGTATCTTTATATATGGCTTTTATTCTTTTGACATTGTAATTTGGTCATCAGTTATACTCAACCTATTAGCGTTCACTGCACTTTTATTCGTAAATTCGCATGCCCCGATAAAGAGAGAGAAAGAACCATTTCGTTTTTTTGATATGATTTTTGAAAAAAGCGCATGGTTCCCAGCATTACTGACGGTCATTACAACACTCGGTTTTGGAACGATTATTACGTTCTTAGTTGTTTTTGGAGAACAACAGAACTTGGATAATATTTTTCTGTTTTTCCTTGTCAATGCGACAGTCTCAACTTTGTTACGTCCGTATACAGGGAAATGGTATGATAGAAAAGGACCTTGGTCTATCATCATTGTGTCTGCCATTTTAGGATTTTTATCTTTAGTTGTGTTGTCTTTTGCAACTAAAGACTTTCATCTTATTATCGCGGCGATTTTATTTGGAGCAGGTTATGGAACGATTATGCCATGTCTACAAACAATGGCGGTTCAAAGTGTAAGTGAAGAAAAAAGTGGTGCAGCTAATGCAACCTTTTTTTCTAGCTTCGACGTCGGTGTTGGAGTTAGCGCATTCATATTAGGAATTTTGGCTGAATGGATTAGTTTAGAGATGATTTTTCGGATTGTTAGTTTAAGCTTTCTTGTTGTTGCTGTTTTAGTCTATAGAGATTATTTAAATAAAAAGAAATAAATAGACTTAAAAACGAATCCACTTCTGTGTTACTAAGAGGTGGATTTATTTTTATTACTTAAATTACACCAAATCTTCAACAAGCAAAAATTATTTATTGAAGATTGTAGACCTGTTGTTAAAACCTTTTTAGGAATGAAATTATTAATTTCTTCACTAATCAATGGGTTTCCTACGAAAATGGTGATATCCACCAGTGGTTATAGTAACCATGAAGATAATGGCTGGATTTATCATTATAGATTCCTGTTTTGGAAAGTCACTTTGATTTTGTTTAAGTGATCTACATAATTTTTTTTTCCACCAAATGAATATGTTACTAAAGGGCGTTATCCTTGAACAAGGATAAGCGCTCAATTTCCATTTAAGGGAGTTTAGTTGAACAAGGATATAGGGGGAGATAGATGAATAAGTTTTTAATAACTTTATTAGTATTAGTAGTATTGGCTATTGGGATATATTTTGTTATCGGGTTATTTAATTCTAATCTACCTAAACTAACTATAACTTTTGGTGAAAAGAAGCTAGAAGTGGTACGAGGTTCGTACTGTTGGGATGGGTTACTTAATTCTATTTGTGCTGATACAATTTCTCCTCCAATGCTGGTTGAACATCATAAAATTAAACCTGTGATTGTATCAACTGGATCTGAGTTAAAGATAGAATTTAAAATAGAGCCTAAAGAAAATACGTTGGGAGTAAATAGATGGCTTAGTAATAGCGAAGTAGAAAATGTTTCGCTAAGTAATAATATTTTAACAGTGCCAAAAGAAAAAGGTGTTTATATTTACGATGTCCATGCAGGATGGGATAAGGGAAGTTCGAGTTATGCCTTTGTAATTGAAGTTAAATAAATCTTGTTAAAGTAAAGGGGGCAATAGTTTAACAAGACAGATACTTATGATCTTCCACAATCGGGCGCAATTATTGTACAAGAAATTGTGTCATTTTTAGTTATCATCTTGAACATGGTAATGCTTATTTGACACAAACGGTGCCATGAAAATAAATTCTTTTTGAT
>NZ_JBALPC010000219.1:0-29101 GCF_036965225.1 Bacillus sp. JJ1474
CCATTATTGGGTTACTATGGCCAAGTTTTGGAGCAAACCTCCAACCTATCGGGACTTTATTTATTAAAGCCATTAAAATGATTGTTATACCGCTTGTATTTTCAGCTGTTACTTTGGGAATCTACAAGATGGGCTCAAATCGTAAAGAGTTAGGTCGTCTTGGAGGACTGGCTTTTATCTGGTTTTATTTAGCTACTGGGTTTTGTATTATTTTAGGTATTACGTTAAATGCTATTTTTCATCCTGCAGCAGGAGTGACCTTGCAGGCAACAGGTACTCTTCCGGCAAATCTTGCAACATCAATTGATTGGGTTAAATTTATCACTGATCTCATTCCCGACAATGTTGTGAATGCAATGGCCGAGCAAAAAATTATTCCAACTCTCTTTTTTGCTATTTGTTTCGGTCTATCATTATCTGCTATAGGCGATAAAGCCAAAGTTGTCATTAACTTTCTAGAAGGTATTCTTGAAGCTATGTTCAGATTGACTAAAGGAGTTGTAGCAACGGCTCCGGTAGCTGTAGCAGCGATCATGGCATGGGTGTTTGCCACTCAAGGCGGCAGCGTTATATTAGGATTGGCAAAATTAATTGGGGTCATGTATATTGGCTTGCTTGTTATTATGGTATTATTCTGGATTATACTTGCCTCCCTTAAAATAAATCCTTTCTCGTATACTAAAAAAGTAATGGAACCATTGCTTTTAGGATTTACTACTACCTCTTCTGAAGTTACTTTACCTGTACACATGAATATTCTCGAGAAGTCGGGGATACCAAACAAAGTGGTTTCTTTTGTCCTTCCACTAGGTTATAGTTTCAACCTTGATGGTGCAGCACTTTATCAGTCTCTCGCTGTTTGTTTTATAGCAGAAGCATATGGTATGCATTTAAGTTTGCCTACTATTTTAACGATTCTTATAACAACCTTAATTGCTAACAAAGGAACAGCAAATGTACCTGCAGCTTCATTAGTCGTTTTGTCAGTTATTCTAACATCTCTTAATCTTCCATTAGAAGCAATCGCTTTAATAACAGGAGTCGACCGATTTATGGATATGGGGCGGACAGCTGTCAATGTTTTTGGGAATACGGTTGCCGCTATATTACTTTTTAAATGGGGTGGCAAGAAACTCGCCGAAACAGAGGATGAATCGAGTGCCGTTAGTTTGTAAGAAGTTTACAGTAAGTATCGTATCATAAAGATTGATAAAGGTAATACCTTACGATATAGACAAGGGGAGCTATTTAAATGAGTAAAAAAATTGGGATACTAGGTGGTATGGGTCCAATGGCAACAGTCGATTTATTTACTGAAATTGTGAGAAATACTCCTGCTAAAACGGATCAAGAACATTTACGTATTATTGTAGATAATCACCCTCAAATACCGCCTAGGGTTCCAGCAATCTTACAAGGAACTGAAAACCCATTACCAATGATGGTTGAATCTGCGCAACAATTGGAAGCGGCAGGAGTTGATTTTATTATTATGCCGTGTAACACAGCTCATTTTTGGTTAGATCAATTACAAAAGACTATTAAAGTCCCAATCTATAGTATGATTCATAATACAGCAACATACATCCAAAGAGATTATCCCCATTTTTCTGGTAAAATGATACTTCTGGCCTCAAGGGCTACTATCCAAACAAATTTGTATCAAAATGATTTTCATTCCTTAGGCCTTCATTTGTGTGTGCCCAAAGACCAAGATCAAGAAATTATTGATCTTACTATTAAAGAAGTAAAGGCAGGTCACATTGAAACCAATGTTTATATTAAGCAGCTTAGCACTATATTAAATCGATATGAAATGGAGGAAGAGATATTAGCTTGTATTGGGGGCTGTACTGAGATCCCACTTATATTTCCTTATTTAACGAGTGATGTCGTCAAAATAAACCCCACACAATTACTCGCTTTAATGGCTGTTGAACAGGCAAAAGGGATTAAATTAACATATTAAAATCCATTTCCAAAGACATTATAGTTAACATATCACAAAGTTTTATCCTTTTTATAAGCAGAAACCCTGAATTTTTTATGCTAAGCAGAAAATTCAGGGTTGTTTTTTATATCCTAAATTTTATAGACTAATAATATTTTCTTTTTTTACTGTCAACCACGGCCTATCCTCTTCCCAGCGCACACCGACCGGGGTTTTAAAGGTTTCCGATAATAATTCATCTGTCAAAACCTCTCTCTTAGGTCCTGCGGCTACGATCTTTCCATCACGCAGAAGCAAGGCGTGAGTAATTTCTTCGACTAACTCTTCAATATGGTGAGTCACATAAATTAAATGGCAATTGTTATTGACAATTGCCTTGATAAGAAAAAGAACTTCCTCCCGAGAAAGAACATCTAGACCTGTGCACGGCTCATCAAGTATGAGAAGCTTAGGATTGCTCATTAATGCTCTCGCGATTAGCACTCGTCTCTTTTCACCTTGTGATAAAAGACGGAAGTGCTTCCCTTTAAGGTAATCGAGGCGAAGACTGTTTATTATTGACTCTGCCTTTTCGACATCTTTCGTTGAAACCTCTTCATACAAACCGATGGATGCAAACTTTCCGCTTAAAACAATGTCTTCGACCGTTTCATGATTCAAGCTATTAGAAAACCGGTCCAATGAGCTGCTGACGAACCCAATTTCTCTGCGAAGCTCTGGTAAATTCGTTTTTCCAAATATATTTCCAAGGACAGCTACTTCTCCTGCTGTCGGAAATTGATAGCCGGTTACAATATTTAAAAGAGAAGTCTTTCCTGATCCATTTAAACCAAGAATGGCCCAATGCTCATTTTGACCTATGCTCCAATTTAGATTGCTTAAGATTTCCTCGCCGTTCCTGCGCCATGAAACATTTTTGAAAGTTACAATATTCCCCATTCGTTATCCTCTCTTTCTATATTTAAAATTTCCCAATAATCATTTTAATTCGACAATAGCACAAACCTATTTTGTTTTAAAGAGAAAAGAAGCCAACGCCATATTAAGCGATAGCTTCTTTATCTAAAAACATTATTTATGAAGCAAGATTTACTTTTAGATTGCCTCTCCCCAAATCATTTCCGCCCATTCGGGATGATCGATAAATGGATTACGGTTGTGCTGCCATTTTTCATAAATGATATTGTTGCGGTTTAGTTCGAAATCATCTACAGGATCTTGCAGATGCCACTTTAGTAGAACGGATAGCTTGCCATGATACGGCTGCGAGCCATTACCAACTTTATCGTTTAATTCTAAGTCAATTTCGCCATTCGTTCCTTCATAGCGAACAGCCATATAGAAGAGCATTCTAGCTACGTCTCCCTTTACTCTGTCTGGCGGTTCCCAAGAATTCGAAGTTCTGAAGCAGCCATCACAGCCGCTAACTGGGGTTCCGCCATTATTAAAGTCAAGATTTCCTCTTGAACTATTAATCTGTACATCAGTTGGACGAAGATGATGAATATCGGTGCCCGGTCCTATACTCGTTCCGAACCCGCCATGTGATTGCGCCCAAACATGCTCGCGATTCCATTGACCAACATTCCCGCCGTTCGCAAGCTTTGAACGGGACTCCCCTTTGTATAGCAGTATAATATTGTCACTATTATTCGGATCCTCATCCGTCTCTCTTAGTGCATCCCATACATTACTATAAGAAATTTTCGTTTGCTCTCGAATAATGTTGTGGAGAGCAAACTTCAAATCCGCCCCAGTTTTACCTGAAGCCGATTCATAATATCCATCAAATTGCCCCTTCTCTTCTACCGTAAATGAGAAGCGGGCTGTTAACTCTCCGCCATTTCCATCTTTAGCAGTAACCGCCACTAAGAATGTGCCAATTTCTTCAGTCGAAAGAGTAAGACGGGAGCCGTTCGTTATCTTTCCAAGTGATGATGTGTAAGACAATTGATCTCCATCTGGATCTGAGAAATGCTCGCTTAATTCAAGCGAGACTTGCTCGCCTGTTTTAGCAGTGATTTTTTCTAATGGCTTGGACATTACAGGTGCTTTGTTTTCTTTTGGAGCGAACGGAGATGGAATTTCTTCTCCCTTTGAGTTGGTAAATTTTATATGAGAAGTGTCAACCTTTTTACCAACAGACCATGATTGAACGTTTTCAGCACCTCTAATTTCCTGCACTTTATCCTTTTCAATCAGTACCTCTTTAACTTCTGTTCCAGTTAAATCAACAATAGTACCTTTTTGAGCAGAGCTGACCACAACCGTCGTTTTCTTCAAGCCCTCCCCTTTTAGAGTAGCTGATTTTTTCAGCCAAATCCCCTCTGTAATGGAGGAAGTCTTATCCATGATAATTAAGGCATTATGTGGTCCAATAACAAGTTTCTTCGCTTTGTAGCCGACTAGATCATACACTCTGTCATACTTCGGCTCTTCTGGTTTTGTTGGCTCTTTTAATGCAGTTTGAATCAAAACAGGGTCATGATCGCTTGCACGGCCATGCTCTTCCATGAAACCAGAGTTAATATGAACAATATCCACTTCAGTTGAAGCAGCAAGATTATTTGATACTAAAATATGATCCAGAACTTGCGCATTTCCTTGATAGTTGTACGTAAAACGCTCTTCTGCAGGAACTTTTTCAATCATGTTTGTCAATTCCTGCCCTTTTAGAACGTGCAGAGGATTTGAGAATTCAAAGTCATTAAAATCACCAAGCAAAACAATGTTTGCATTCGGATCTTTTGCTTGAACGTCCTTGACAAAATTGTTTACAATCGCAGCAATTTGCATGCGTTGGACTTCACTATTTAAGATAGGCGGCTGCACTTTTCCAAACAGAGGAAGATCTCCGCCTTTAGAGTTAAAATGATTAGCGACAAGGATGATACTCTCGCCATTAAATTCAAATTGTGCTGCTAATGGTTTTCGGCTAGATTCAAACGCTGAATTCGTTGGATCAATGCGCCCAGGGTTTAACGTAAGCTTGCCATTTTCAAATCCAACTGCCTGAGTGGCCGTTCCTTTTGTCCCTGGAACAAGTGATACACGTTCCTCATTATAAAGGAAGCCGACACGAATATTTCCACCAGGCTGCCCGCCATCCACTTTATCTTCAGGTGCAATATCTGTATATGTGTATGTTGGCCCACCGAGTGATTCAATTTTTGCAATTAATTTCGCAGCGCTTTGGCTGGCGTCAGTCGTTCCGCTATCTGTTGATCCATCATTATCCTGAACCTCTGTTAAACCAATAATATCCGGCTGCTTCATACTCGTTACAATGGCTTCTGCCAGTTTAGTAACCTTTGAATCATCTGTTTTTGTTGAAAAGTTTTCAACATTGTAAGAAGCAATCGTTAATTTGTTTTCATCAAATATAATCGGCGTTATTTCCCTTACATTATAACCTTCAACAAGAGGGGGCAATGCTACACGATCACTCAATATTTTATAGTTGCTGAAGCCATAGCTGACAACTCCTTGAATCGAGCCTTGAAAGCGATCTCCCATTTTGGCAACGAATCTAGTGTCATCGATATCAATGGTCATTCTTTCTGGGTTAAAATCGGCCTCAGTAATACGCAATCCGCCAGCTGTCGTATTTGTTGGAACATCTTCAGGAACAACAATGACTTCACCATATTTTTGCGGTGCGACTACTTTAGGGTTATTTATTTGTACAAGCATCCCTTCTAAGCTTTCAAAAAAGTCAATTCCATCTTCGCTAGGATCAAAATTCTCAAAACGATCATTATCAATAACTTCTAAGGGAAGCATCCGGTCAACGCCGATTACAACCGGTGCCGGAAGCGATTGGTTGCTTGCAATTATTTGGATATTGGAAGCATTTATTTCAGTAACAGGAAGGTCTGTTTGCAGTTTTTCCGCATATCCTTCTAAAACCCATTCCTTCACCTGACCGCTAACTTTTACAACATCCCCTACTTTAACTCCGTGAGATTTTTTATAAACTAAAATACCTTCAGACGTATTTGGGTCATGATCCGGCTGTCTATCCTGCATATAAAAATTACTTCCGTCAACAACCTTTGTAACAATCCCCTCAACACCAGCAACGTTTTGATCCGCATATGGGGAAGAGTGACCAGCACCTTGGATATCATGAATGCGAATGACTTCCTGCTGAATCGCATAATCAAACACAGCCACTTCACTATTTTCCAATCCTTGTTTTACAGCAACCGCTTTGATTGTAATAGGAGCATTTATTTCAATAGGATCCGTATAAAGTGTACTTGACGTTGTCGGCTCTGATCCATCTACACTGAAATAGATTTCTGCTTCTTCTGTAGCTGTAGCAAGTGAAACTTTAGTCCCTTTTACGATAGTTCCTCCAGCAGGGCTTGCTGTAACGGCTTGTACCTTTTTAGGTTCTGAGTCATCGCTAAAAGAATAGCCTGTAGGACTTTTCAATCCAGGGACTCCAAAATAAGCTTCTAAACTTCCTGTAATTTGGATTTTCTTTCCGAGATTTTCTGGATGATCTCGAAGATTTAATTCGTCTCTAATAGCACCTTGAGTCAGCTGTACAGGCAAAATTTTCTTACCATCTGTTTCATTTGCAGAATCAGCAATGGCAATATTGGTGTTAACCGTAAATGGCCCAGTATGCTGATACTTAGGTCCATTATTCGTAATCCCTACAATATACCCCTCCACTGTTCCCTTTCCGCTATTATTGGCGATGGCCTCTGCAACGGTTATAGTCCCAGCGGCTTTTGAAACATGAAATGGAGCAAATAAGCTGAAAATCATGGTGAGGGTTACTACAATGCTGAAAGTTTTTTTCTGAAGCCTTCCTATCATTCAATCTCCTCCATACTCTATTAATTTGGCAAAATGCTATTTCACTTCTAGTTAAGCATGGCTCTATTAACTGTACAATTGCATTTATGTAAATTTTATAAATTTTACCAAAAATGATATTATAAGACTATCGAGCTAATAGGATGTTTTACTCAGTTTTTTCTATTAGAAATAACTTTATTCCTATTTTTCACTTTCAAGCAGGTTACCGAAGTAAATGTTGGAAAAGTCCCCCTTTTCAAAAAATAATTAAATAACCCTTGACAAACACACTTGTCCTCCTCCATAATCACAATTAATATTATTTGAAGGTTCCTATTGTTTGATTAATTGAAAACAAGAAAAAAGCGATGAATAAGGCCAGTAAATGGATAACGGCGAAAGAGAGTGAAGCTCAGCGGCTGAAAGGCTTCACC
The DNA here is from genome assembly GCF_036965225.1 of Bacillus sp. JJ1474. NCBI lineage: Bacteria > Bacillati > Bacillota > Bacilli > Caryophanales > Bacillaceae > Bacillus > Bacillus sp. JJ1474. Next base: position 7,201 of record NZ_JBALPC010000219.1, read on the forward strand.
GTCCACTTGACCATTGAAACCTACCTTATGAGCAGTTAGGAAAACCTAAACGAGCTTCCGGCGTTAACGGAATAGAGATGCCTTTTTCAAGAATATAACCTTTCTGAGAAGGGTAATTAAGGTGGTACCGCGAAAAGCAAAAGTCCTTTCGTCCTTTACATGGATGAGAGGGCTTTTTTATTTTCTCTGAACGTTCATAACTACTGTTTAATAAAACAATAAATATTAATTAAGGAGGTCACAACATGAAGAGAATAGCTTTTATCGGTGCAGGATCCATGGCAGAAGCATTAATTTCTGGTTTAGTTGAAAATAAATTAGTTGATAGCAAGAGGATTTGGGTAACGAATAAGGCTGATCAAGAAAAATTAACTGAGCTTCAAAACCGATTCGGTGTCCAATCGACCTATCAATTAGATGAAATTTTTCAAGATACTGATATGGTCTTTCTCGCAATGAAGCCTAAAGATGCGGCAGATGCCATTTCACGAATAAAGAATTACTTAACAGAAGAAATCCTTGTGATATCCGTTTTAGCTGGAGTAGGAATTAGCAGTATTGAAAAGCTGGCGGAAAAGCCACTGTCTATTGTAAGAGCCATGCCAAATACATCAGCAGCTGTAGGAAAATCCGCAACTGCACTTGCAGTCAATGAAAAAGTATCGAACGAGCAAATGAAGCTAGTTTCGAAAATGTTTGAAACCGTTGGCTTAACGACGATTGTACAGGAAGAGCAGCTTGACGCTGTCACTGGATTGTCTGGCAGCGGACCAGCCTATATATACTATCTCGCGGAAGCAATGGAAAAAAGTGCAATGGACATCGGACTTGAAAAGACGGTTGCGAAGGAATTGATTGTGCAAACATTACTTGGTGCGGCTGAAATGCTCTCAAAGTCAACGAAAGAGCCAAAGCAACTGCGTAAAGAGGTGACAAGCCCAGGCGGAACAACTGAAGCGGGAATTAAAGTTTTGGATTCCTATAGTGTACAAAATGCGTTTATTGATTGTATAAAAGAAGCTGCTGCACAGTCAAAAAGACTTGGCAAGGCATTCGGTTCAGAAATTAGTGTGTAAAAACATTTTGAACCCCATCACTCTTGCCAGTATCCTGACATTTACACCTAGGAGTTGCGAGAGGTACGAAATATCGACTGAGCAAATTGCATAAAAAGGACTACCAAATATTGGGGCAAATTTTTCTATAAACTGTACTTCATTGATATACTATTTATGAAGTAAAAAAGGAGGCTCTTTATGGAAACAAAGCTATTTTCCCCGTTTACAATTAAAAACACGACCTTTAAAAATCGAATTGTCATGTCGCCAATGTGTATGTACTCTTGCCCTAATGAAGACGGGAAGGTGGAAAATTGGCATCGAACTCACTATACGAGCCGTGCTGCCGGTCAGGTTGGACTCATTATTATTGAAGCTACTGCTGTCACACCCCAAGGACGAATTTCGCCTAATGATTTAGGTATTTGGAGCGATGAACATATCGAAGGATTAAAAGAGCTAACTGATTTAATGAAGGAACACGGCTCAGCAACAGGTATCCAGCTTGCCCATGCTGGGAGAAAAGCAGTTCTTGAAGGAGAAATTATTGCCCCTTCTGCCCTCGCATTTAATGAAAAAATGAAAACACCAAAGGAAATGTCGGTTGAAGACATTCAAGACACGATTGAAGCATTTAAGCAAGGAGCTGTAAGAGCAAAAAAAGCAGGTTTTGATGTCATAGAAATTCATGGGGCTCATGGCTACCTAATTAATGAATTTCTCTCCCCATTATCAAACAAGCGTACAGATAATTATGGAGGCTCAGCAGAAAATCGTTACCTATTCCTGCGTGAGATCATTGATGCTATTAATTCTGTTTGGGACGGGCCGCTTTTTGTTAGAATATCAGCAAATGATTATCATGAAGAAGGTTTAGATGTGGACGATTATGTTCAAATGGCAGGCTGGATGAAGGAGCAAGGCGTTGACCTAATTGATTGCAGTTCGGGTGCAGTTGTTCCTGCTAGGATACATACGTATCCGGGCTATCAAGTACCGTTTGCTGAAAAAATTAAAAAAGCTGCTGATCTATCAACAGGCGCAGTCGGTTTAATTACATCCCCACTGCATGCAGAAGAGATACTGCAAAATAATCGCGCTGATTTAATCTTTATCGGACGCGAGCTTCTGCGAGATCCGTTTTGGCCAAGAACTGCAGCCAAAGAGCTCGGAGTAATAATCGAATCACCTAAGCAATATGAGCGGGGCTGGATATAAAATATAAAACAGGATGGGGTTCCATCCTGTTTTGTGCTTTTTCGCAAACAAATTTGCCGCTTTCGCAAATAACTCTCCGCTGCTTTTCAGCTATCTCTCTTAAATAATATTCAAAGAATCAAAAAATGATGATATAATTACTTTTTTACAACTACGATAGGTATCTTGAAGAAATTCAGACACGACTGAAGCATTTAAGCAAGGAGCCTTATACAAGACATAGAGACCCTCTCCCATCAAGCACTTTTCCAACCTCTTGTGCAACCAATAAGGATATCCGAACTTGAGACTCGGTCGTCAGCCCGGCAATATGCGGTGAAAAAATGACGCTGTCCAATTGTAGCAGCGGGTTCATCTGATCGATCGGCTCCGATTCCAAAACATCTAAATATGCTCCCGCTATCGTTCCTTCTTTCAATGCGTAGTAAAGGGCTTCTTCATCTATAATACCACCCCTAGAAGTGTTTATAATATAAGCCGATTGTTTCATGGAGGATAGCTGTGACTCAGATATTAAATTTTTTGTTGATGAGGTAAGTGGAACATGTATAGAAATAAAGTCAGCTGAGATTAACACATCTTCCAACGTATTTTTCAATTGAACGGATGTTTCTGCAACAATATGATCATATGGGGTTAAAAAAGGATCGTATCCGATTACATTCATACCGAACGCTTTTGCCCGTTTCGCAACACGGTGGGAAATCTCGCCGAGCCCAACGAGCCCAATCACTTTATGAAAAATTTCCCTGCCAGTATGTTGCTTCCGGTCCCAGTTTCCTTTTCTAACATCTTCATTTGCTAAAAAAAGCGGCCGGTTCGCCATCAATATTGCCGCCATCACATATTCTGCAACAGAGGTGGCGTTCGCATAACGAGGAACAACCGTTTGAATTCCACGTTTTTTTGCATCATCTACTGCAATGTTTTCCAATCCGACTCCTAACCTGCCAATGACCTTTAATTCAAGAGCCTTCTCAAGCAGCTCTTTATCTACCTTTGTTTGATTCCGTACTATGAGTGCATCAACATCATTGACTCGCTCTAGAAGGGCCTCGCGGTCATTCCATAAATGTGAGTCGTAATGAACATCAAAGCCCAGCCTTTTCAATTCCACAATTCCTTCTTCCCACATTACTTCGGTGACCAATACTTTCATGATATACCCTCCCTAAATAAATAAATTTAAATTTTCTTTTAATATCTTGCTGATTCTTATTATTTCTTCGTCACTTACTTGGATTTCGATTACGTTCACCTAGATGAATTCAGGGGCTACAATTTTCACAAGTAGTCACAAAACCCCGTGAATATACATCCTTATGCATATTCACGGGGTTTTGCCTACCTAGTCATTGTCAGATTCAAGCATTTTTGCAAAGTGCTCCGGCACCGTTAACATGATGGTATGGAATAATATGTTGAATTTAACACATTCAAGCGCCAATCCGATCCGTGTCAAGAATGAAGTAGTCCGATATAATCATCGTTCGTACGACCATCAGCATTCGCCAGGATTCCCTAGTGTATCATGCAAGATATCCTCACAAGCAGGGATTTTGTCAATCATTTTCAACTCCTTCATGACCTCAGCAAAATTGATGAATCCATTGGGCTTGGAAGTATACTTAATATAGTCTTGCGTTATCCATTCTTTGTACTGTTCTGCCGAAGGACTCCCATCGGAATCTCTTGAAAGAATTTCGGCGGCTTGATCTGGATCATCGTTTAGCAAATCAATCGCTCGTTGAACGTTTTTGTATAAGACATTCATTAATTCGCGATTATCATTATAGTAATCTTCTGTAACCCAAATACTATTGAAGGTGTGTTCCCCGAAAAGTTCATAGCTTTTTAAAATTATGTGTGCACCCTCAGCTTCCTCTTGCATTTGGTATGGAGGGGCAGTGAGATGCGCAGAAATTTGATCACTTAAGAGAGCTTGCATAGCGGTTGGGTGCTCTAATGCGACCATATTTTCATCTAAACTTCTTGCATCACCCAGTTGTTCAAGCGCACCTTTTCGTAAAACAACAGATTGAATTGAATCCAGCCCGGGCATCGCAATTTGATCTTTTGGGCCGAAGTCTTCTAAACTTTGTTTGTTAGGATCTTTACCCATAAGCCATAACTCCATGTTGTCCATTGAGCTCAAAATTTTCCATTTCACTCCCTTATCCCAACCGAGAAGAAAGGGACCAATTCCGCCTGCACCAACCTGAATTTGACCGGCAAGGAGACCATCTCTAATTGCAGCACCCGAAGCCAAGGTTTTCCATTCAATATTCACATTTGGAAGTTCTTCATCAAGCCAAGCCATTTCCCGTAAAATAGTTAATGGAGCATATCCAAGACCCGGTTGAACAACAATGGTCATGTCTTGCTTGGCAACGTTATTATCGCCATCTTTTTGATTAGCCTGTTCCGCCGAACCGCCGCCGCATCCAGCAAGAAACAGAAACATAGTGAATGATATAATCATAATAAAGAAATTTTTATTTAAACCCCGGACTTTCAACATCAACCAACACCCCTTTTCCAATTTTCAACATACTGAAAATTTGTTTTATTTACCTTGAGCCTTCATACCCCACCTGATAACAGTTTTCTTCTCAATTTGATTGAACAACACATCAAACAATATCCCAATCAAAGAAATCGTCACAAGACCGGCAAACATATCAGGAATTTTCAAGAAGAAACGCGCCTGACTGATAAAAAAGCCAAGACCGCCTCCGCTGCCCGCAACACCAAAAACCAACTCAGCCGCAATAATGGTCCGCCAACCAAATGCCCATCCTGTCTTTAGACCAGAGATCATGTGAGGTAACGCAGCTGGCATGTAAACGTCTTTTACCAATCTCCATCCGCGCAGTCCCAAATTTCTCCCTACCATCAGAATTGTTGGAGAAACCGTGCGAAAGCCCATGCTAACATTGATTGCAATTGGCCATGTGATTGCATTAGCTAGTACAAAAACTAGAGAAGTAGGGGTTAGGCCAAACCAAATAATTGCGAGAGGCAACACACCTATTGCCGGAATTGGATTTAATACCGCCGTAAGTAATGTAAGTAAATCATTTCCTATTTGCGTCCAAGTAGCAAGAGTAGTTAATATTGCAGCAACAACAATCCCTATAAACATACCGAGGAGTAATATTTTCATTGTAGCTACAGTTACGCTCAAGAGAGTCCCATTTATCCAATTTTGCCAGAACACTTTTCCAATTTCCGAAGGGCTTGATAAGAGTAAAGGGTTTATGTCCATTACCTTAAAAGTAATTTGCCACAATAGCAGAATAACGACTAAAAGAAGTGTTTGTCTTGCCCATGCGGGTAACTGGGACCATGAAAAATTATTTCCTTTTACTTTACTTTTCACTGGCGCTTCTTTAAGAACCTTACTTTCTATCGACATATTTGTCACCCCCTATTAATCTAGCTTCCTAACAGTTTACGCAAGTGTTGTTGTATCTCGATGGATTCGTCGCTTTCCAAGTTTTTGGCCTTATCGCCAACATTGACAATTTCCGCAATGTACGATGGTGGATGAGTGAGTACGATGATTCGATCAGCGAGAAGCACTGCCTCTTCAATACTATGAGTTACAAAAAAAATAGTCACACGTGTTTTTTCAGCAATTAACCTTAGCTCTTCCTGTAAGCGAGTGCGTGTAAGCGCATCCAAAGCACCAAATGGTTCATCCATCAAGAGCATTGAAGGTTCAAGGGCGAGAGCACGTGCAATTGCTACACGTTGTTTCATACCACCAGACAACTGATGAGGATATAGATCATGAGCCCTTGAAAGATTTGTCATTTCAAGGTAGTATTTTGCACTATCAATGGCTTCACTTTTTTTCCGACCGGTGACACGTAGGGAATAAACTAAATTATCGAAAACTGTTCGCCAAGGAAAAAGTTGATCGTGCTCCTGAAAGACAACAGCACGGTCAGGCCCAGGCTCTAGGTCAGTACGTCCCGCAAGTAAAATATCTCCAGCAATAGGCTTGTTAAAACCAGCAATCGTCTTTAACAAAGTCGATTTTCCACATCCCGAAGGTCCGATCATCATTATTGTTTCTCCAGACCGAATATCAAAGCTAATATCATTGATTACTAGGTTAAATTCATTTTCAACTTCGTACCCAATCTTTACATTTTTCACGGATAATATTTGTTGTGGCTGTTCGTTATGTTCATTTTCTCTTTGCTTACCTGCCTGGGAATCGCCATAAAGGCTTCTATCTAGCGTGGGTAATTGTTGTTGATTTCCCATTTCGTACTGACCTCCTTATAATTTGAAGCAGAACAAATTTATGTGAACCTGGAAAGTTAAAGCAATTTAATAGTTTTTACTGCTACCCTATAGGAAATCCAGTCTTCTACATTATGTTCGGACAACAAGTATTTGGTATTATCGATAGTTTTTTAAATTTTTCTGAAATTTTAAAATAAGTGTTGGTATTGCTCCTTTAAGAATGGCAACCATCTTTTTCGTTGATAAAAACAGCGAATTTTGTTATTTTGTCGTGCAATCAAGGCGATCATGTAGGTGTGGCAACGAGCAAAATTAAAGAAGGTGAAAAGGTCATCGGTGTGTACATGGATGACAATTCAACAGTCGAGGTAGTCGCAAAGGGTGATATTCCTTATGGGCATAAAATTAATTGGTGGTCCTATAATGCTATATATCATGTAGTCTGGCTAATTTGATCATGCATCAAATAAATTCAAAAAGAATCAATTTGAATGAGAAAATCGTATTTCGTTGACAGCTTCTTTTCACCAACAGCTGCAGCTGAACTTGCTTTGCTCACTTTACCTGCCTCCTTCATCATTATGAAATTATGAAATTATGAAATTATGAAATTTAAGGAGTAGGATCATCCCAGGATCAGTGACCCTACCACTTGGATATCATTAAACCATTTACTGAAAAATTAGTCAATACTAACTTTTGGGAATTTTCGGAATAAATTATATGAATACTCTATATATTCTATTTCGTAAACTATTTGAAGAACTGAATGTGCAGTCTCGCATAGCAACAGTTTATTTGGTAGAAAGCGTTAAGTGTAGGGAAATTGTACAACCGCTTTGTAAAGACGTATGTAATGATCACTAAGAAAATACTTTTAAAATATAACAAAGTTTTCAAATATATTTTTTGGTTTCTTTGGGATTTCTTTAGGGTCAGACTCCCGCTAAACGGCTTCCTAAAATTGGAATACAAGCCACTGTATTCAGAATACGAGCGGGGCTGGTCTAAAAAATAAAACAGGATGGGAGAACTTTCCCGTCCTGTTTTATGCTTTTTCGCAAATAAATTGCCGCCATTCTCAAATAAATCTCCGCTACTTTTCAACTATATATCTTAGAAAATCCAATGAATCTAAAAAGACGATAATAATAACAAGTGGAACAACATATCGCATCAATAAATACCACACAGTAAAAATTAGATGGAATCCTTTTGACCCTTGAATCAGTTCACTTCTTAATAAATCTTTCTTCATTTTATAAGAAACAAAAATAGAAATGAGGAATGCGCCGGTAGGCATTAAAACATTGCTGACAAGAAAGTCTGCACTGTCGAAAATGCTTTTTCCGAAAAATGTAATATCAGAAAGCGTGCTAAACGAAAGGGCTGACGGGATCCCAACTAAGAAAATCGCGGCTCCCATGATCCAAGAAATCGCACTTCTACCTTTTCCCTTTTTACTCGTAATCGCAGCTACAACGATTTCAAGCATTGAAAACGCCGATGTTAATGTTGCAAATAAGAATAAAGCAAGGAACAGCAGCAAAAACCAATCGCCAAAAAGAATTTGGTCAAAAACGGAAGGTAAAACGATAAACAAAAGCCCAGGTCCTGCTGTTGGCTCAAAACCTAGAGAAAACACTGCCGGAAATATCGCCAGTCCTGCAAGAAGAGAAATAAATAGATTCATTATCACAACGGATAAAGCTGGTTGTAGCAAGTTTTCTTTTTTAGATAAGTAAGAGCTATAGGTAACCATGACGGATACCCCCACACTTAATGAGAAAAACGATTGCCCCATTGCATAAAGAACACTTTCTGACGTTAAGCTTGAAAAATCAGGCTTTAAAAAGAAGCTTACCCCATCCATTGCGTTATTCAATGTAAGCGAGCGGAATATTAAGATGATAAATAATATAAACAAAGCGGGCATCATGATTTTACTTATTTTCTCAATTCCAGCCTGCACGCCTCTCGCAACGACAATGATTGTAATCATTAGAAAGATGCCTTGAGCAATCACAACTTGAAGCGGATTAGATACAGTAGCTCCAAACAGTGCTTCATAATCAACGCCTTCAGACACTCCAATTAAATCCTTTACATTATAATACAAATACTGAATAATCCAGCCGCCGATAACACTATAAAAGGATAATAACAGAAAGCATGTAAAAACGCCTAAATAGCCAATCCAATGCCATTTTGACCTAGGGGCAATCGCTTTATATGCGGAAATTGCCTCTTTTCCAGTGCTGCGTCCAATGACGAATTCACCTAATAGCAGCGGAAAACCGATAAGCAGGGAAAAAATCAAAAATAATAAAATAAAGGCACCGCCTCCGCTCACCCCTGTGACGTACGGAAGCTTCCAAATCGCGCCGAGCCCGATTGCCGAACCGGCAGAAGCTAAAATAAATCCTATTTTCGAAGACCATTGTTCATCTTGCTGCATCATGCTTCCTCCTGAAATCAAAATCTGATTAAAAATAAGTGCTAATTAACATAAGAGTCTTCGTTCGAAGATAAGGAAAATTCCGAGTATTAACTCTGATTTTTTTCCGAGAAAACAAAAAAGCCACAGCTTCATAAAAGGGACGTGAATATTTCACGCGGTACCACCCTTTTTGAAAGCATGTGACTTTCCACTCAACATGTTAACGGAATGACCGTTTTACCGCCAGTCAAGACAGTAAAAAAGCTCCAAGCTGAAATTCATCTTATCTTTGTGTTAGTTTTCACCAGCCACTAACTCTCTTAAAACAGGGAAATAAGACTTAATTAATTCTCTTCATAGCTTTACTAATATAATAATTTAAGTTTAAGTGAGATTATAGTATGCCCGTGTATATATGTCAACAAGAATATTTTAAATTACTTTTTTCCAACCGCTATAGAGATCTCTTTAAAGTCCATTGCCATTTCGGTATTGGAAAAAATAGCTTCCGATTCTTGAACTAATCTCAGCCAATCCTTTCGATCATATCGCGAGCTGATATGTGTTAGGCAAAGCTTTTTTGCGCATGCTGATTTTGCAACCTCTGCTGCCTGTGTCGTTGTGGAATGATAATATTCATAGGCAAGATGCTCCTCTCCCGCAGAAAAGGTTGCTTCGTGAATGAGCATATCTGCCCCTTTAGCCAATTCAATAGCCGCCTCACATTTTCGAGTATCTCCAAGGATTGTCACGATTCTGCCCTTTTGCACTGGTCCTAAAAATTCAGATGGATGAATAACACGGCCATCATCAAGAACAACCTGCTCCCCATTTTTGATCCTTTTATAAAGAGGTCCTGGCTTTATGCCTGCCTCTAGGAGCTTCTCCGCCAGTAGGGTTCCAGGTCTATCCTTTTCCACAATTCTATAACCATATGAAGGAATTCCATGCTCAAGGAGCCGGGCTTCAACGAAAAATTCCTCGTCTTCAAAAATGACCCCTTCTTCAATTTCAATAATCGCTAGAGGATATTTTAAATAAGTTTGGCTAATGGCTAAGGATACTTCCACATATTCCTTAATACCCTTTGGTCCATATAAGGTTACCTCTGATTCCCCGCCTTGAAAGGAGCGGCTCGAAAGCAAACCAGGCAGACCGTAAATATGATCGCCGTGAAGGTGGGTAATAAAGATTTTTTCAATTCTTCGCGGTTTAATTGATGTATGTAAAATTTGGTGCTGAGTAGCTTCCCCACAATCAAATAGCCAAATTGATCCTCGTTCCTCCAGTAGCTTTAACGCAATAGAGGTTACATTTCTCGCCTTAGCAGGCATCCCGGCCCCTGTCCCTAAGAAAAAAACATCCATAAATATTCTCCTTTTTCAGTTCAACTCATTATTTTTTACTATACCATATCCTTTCCAATGGATAGCAACTAGCGAAATCTCTCTACCCTTTTTCTTGATCTGAATGTGTAGAGAAATCATGAAGAAAATCCTTATTAAAGCTAGTTTCTGTTCCAATCCCTTGCTGTTGTTTTTTTATTTCTGGCATGCCGGCTGCAGTGTCAATAATCTGTGAACCATATTTTTCACGCAAATTGGTTAGGGCCTCGAATAGTGGTTCCTTCTTTGCTTCCAGTTCATAATTAAAAAGATCCAGCTGTTTAACTGCTTCATTATGTTCCACTAATTCCATGCCGGTAACTCCCAACAGCCTTACAGGGTCGCCATTCCAATGTTTTAAGAATAATTGCTTTGCGGCTGCAAAAATATCTTCGCTTTTTTGAATCGGGTTTGGCAGCTTTTTGCTTCTTGTCACTGTTTTTCTATCCTTATAACGAATCATGATACTTAAAGCAGCGGCAAGAACCTTTTTTCTTTTGAGCCGAGTGGAAACTGTTCCTGCAAGATCCTCTATTACATGAAGCAGCTCTTGCTGATTGGAGTAGTCTCTTGGCAGTGTAGTAGAATTCCCAACACTTTTGAATTCAGAAGCAGCTTCTGGATCGACCATTCTTCGATCTATCCCATTTGCCCTTTCCTTTAAACGAAGACCATTAATCCCGAGTGCCGATTTAAGCTGGATATCATTTGCAGCTGCTAGATCTCCAATAGTATGAATATGAAGACTCCGCAATTTTTCTCCCGTTTTCCTTCCGACACCATGCATGCTTTCAACTTCCAAAGGCCAAAGAATATTAGGAACATCTCTTTTCCTTAAAACTGTAATTCCCATTGGCTTTTTCATATCGGAAGCTGTTTTTGCCAAAAACTTATTTGGCGCAATCCCAATACTGCAAGGCAAATCAAGCTGCTGGAAAATCTGCTTTTGGATTTTCTCCGCAATTTCGGGCGGTGTTCCGTGCTCATAGCTATTCGTAATATCAACATATCCTTCATCAATCGAAACGGGTTCAACAAGATCAGAATATTCATTAAGGATCTCAAACATCCCGATGGAAGCGGCACGATATCTATCAAAATTCGGCTTTTTAACAATGAGCTGCGGGCATAGCTTTTTCGCCTCCCAGAGCGGCATAGTTGTTCGAACACCAAAGCTTCTTGCCTCGTAGCTGCATGTTACAATGATCCCTCTCCTTTCGGCGGGATTCCCTGCGATTGCAAGTGGCTTCCCTTTTAATGTGGGATCGTATGCCATTTCGACTGATGCATAAAAACTATTCATATCAACATGTAAAATGACTCGGCCATTTTTCGGATACATTTGTTTCATGCTGACACTTCCCTTTACTTATTCTGCTATTATTTTACCAAATCAATAAGGCTCCTTCATCTTGCAAGGATAATAAAAAAAACAGAGGATGGCCATTCATCCCCTGTTTGAAAATATTATGTAACTTTCTGTGATTTCATAAAATCTTGAATTTGCTTGATTCCTTCTAATGATTGAACCATTTGCGAAGGGTCTATTAAGGTAATAATGCGAGAATCTAAATTAGCAACACCCGTAAAATAGGTTGTTTTTTTGTATGCGATAAGCCCAAGCTGCTTTAATTTATCAGGCGGAATATCAATGATTTCCTTGGCATCCTTGACAATTACTCCGATTGACAGATCATTTGTCTGCAATACAATAATCTTTGTTGTTTCATTTGGCGATGTAGGCTGATTGTATAGAACTCTTTCAAAATCGATAACAGGAATCAGATCTCCTCTTACTTTAAAAATTCCATTCACATATTCAGGCAGATGAGGGATCGGCGTAATTCCTTCTATTTTTTCTATTGAAATGACAAATCGGATTGGAATCGCATATTCTTCATTTCCAACTTGAAACACAACAACTTTATTCGTCTCTTCCAAATGCAACCCCTCCTCGTGTAGCGGATAATTTCCCCTATGTATATATTACTAAAGGGAAGAAGTTTTTTGAAGGATATATTCTTAATAATTAATTAAAATTTCCTATTTATTAATTGCAGAGCGATTAAATTTTTTCAAAAGGCGGCCAAATGACTTCCTATCCTCGTCAGGCCAACTTTCAATTACTTCAGACACCCTCTCCATTCGTGCCTCTTTATATTGAAACAATTCTTTTTTCCCTAAATCGGTAATTTGAAGGAAATAAGCCCTCCCGTCTAATGGATCAGGAATTCTAATTACATATTCTTTTTTCTCAAGCGATGCTGTTTGTCTGCTTACAGTTGATATATCTAGCTGGAACTCTTCTGCCAATACTTTTACACCAGCAGATCCATTATGGGCATTTATTTGATGCAATAATAAATAGGCTGAACGATCAAGATTACCAAGTTTCTTATGATTTGAAAATGATGTGGTCCGCCGGATTAGGATTGCCAATTCAAGTTCAATGGTTTCCAATTCTTGCTCATCCATTTTTACTACCTCGCAATAACTAATAATCTGTACTAATTATATCATAAGCTATTTTCATTTCTAAAAAATTGAAAGCTTTTGCTTAGGACAATATTGACACTTTGAAAAATAGTTGTATAATACAATAATATAGTTTCATAATACAACTATTTATATTCATCGGCAAGCTAATAAAAACTTGTTTTTTACGAAATTATAAAATAAAGGGAGAGATGTGAGAATGTCATCAATAACTCAATCAGCTTCTACGGCAAAAGCAGAAGGGGAAAAGACGAGTCTTCTTAAACAACCAAAATCTGTTTGGGCAGTCTTCTTTGCCTGTATTATTGCCTTTATGGGAATTGGGCTAGTTGATCCCATTTTACCTGCGATTGCTAAGAACTTAAATGCCACACCAAGTGAAGTTTCCCTTCTATTTACTAGCTATAATGCTGTCATGGCGGTCGCAATGCTCATTACTGGCATGATTTCGTCCAGACTTGGCATTAAATGGACGTTGCTTACTGGAATTATCATTATTGCCATATTTTCAGCACTTGGCGGATTTTCAAACGGAATTTGGGAGCTAGTTGGGCTACGGGGAGGCTGGGGTCTTGGAAATGCCCTCTTTGTTGCAACAGCATTAGCAGCCATCGTATCCCTTTCAACGAGCGGTACTGCAAATGCCATTATTTTATATGAGGCAGCAATTGGACTTGGTATTTCTGTAGGGCCACTTATTGGCGGCTGGCTCGGCGGCATGTCGTGGAGAGGTCCTTTCTTTGGGGTAGCTGTGTTAATGATTATTGCCTTTATTGGCCTCATTACGTTGATGCCGAAGCCAAAAACAATTAGCGCTGCCCGTCCAAAGACGTCTTTAATGGATCCATTTCGCGCCTTGAAGCATCGCTCCCTATTTGTTTTTGGGATCACTGCCATGCTGTATAACTTCGGATTCTTCACCCTTTTGGCTTTTGCACCATTTGTCATGGGTCTTGACGAACATGGACTTGGCCTAGTATTCCTTGGATGGGGGATCTTGCTTGCAGTTACCTCTGTTTTTATGGCGCCAAAGCTGCAGAAGCAATTTGGAACAGTCAAATCTATGTGTGCGATGCTAATTTTATTTGCCCTCGTTTTATTCATTATGGGAATATGGACATCCACTCAATGGGTAGTGATTGCTGCAGTTATTTGTGCTGGAGCCTTATTAGGAAATAATAACACTTTGATCACAACAGCTGTCATGAATTCAGCGCCAGTCGAACGGTCAACGGCTTCTGCAGCATATAGCTTCCTCCGCTTTATTGGAGGCGCAATCGCTCCATTCTTTGCTGGAAAATTAGCAGAATGGTTTAACCCTCATATCCCGTTTATTGTAGGGGCAGTATTTGTGCTCATATCCGTGCTGTTCATTTGGGCTAATAGCAAGCATGTTATCCATGTCGATCAAATGGAATCTAGTCATTAATGGATCAGCCAATTATTACTAAGGCTGTTTACAAACTCACAATTTGTCAGTCAGATTGAAGGATTTATCAACAATAAGAAAAGCAGTGAATTTCACAACGAAATTTCACTGCTTTTTTATTAATTTCATGCCTTAAATCACAGTCTAATTAAGCCGCAACTTCCTCAATGATGGCAATCACCATTTCCGCCAATTTATTCAATTCCTCGATTGGCATACGCTCATTAGTCGTGTGAATTTCTTCATATCCGACAGCAAGGTTGACTGTTGGGATACCAAAACCAGCAATGACATTTGCATCGCTGCCTCCACCGCTTTTCAATAACTCACAGCTTCGGCCGATTTTTGCCGCAGCCTTCCTGGCAACTTCGACAACATGATCGCCTTCTCCAAATTTAAAGCCCGGGTACATTACTTTAATTTCAACGTCTGCTTTTCCACCCATTTCTTCAGCAGCACTTTCGAATGCTTCCTTCATTTTACGGACCTGCACTTCCATTTTTTCATTTACTAAAGAGCGGGCCTCGGCTAAAATATCCACGCGGTCGCATACGATATTGGTTTGAGTTCCACCTTCAAAACGGCCAATATTGGCAGTCGTTTCCTCGTCAATACGGCCTAAAGGCATTCTTGAAATCGCTTTTGCAGCAATTGTGATAGCTGAAACCCCTTTTTCAGGAGCAACGCCAGCGTGAGCTGTTTTACCATGAATGGTCGCCATCATCTTTGCTTGTGTTGGTGCAGCAACAATAATGTTTCCAACCTTGCCATCGCTGTCAAGCGCGTAGCCATACTTTGCTGTCATAAATGATGGATCAAGGGCCTTTGCACCAACTAGGCCAGATTCTTCCCCAGCTGTAATGATAAATTGGATGGTGCCATGTGGGATGCTTTGTTCTTTAAGAACTTTAATGATTTCGAGCATGACAGCAAGTCCTGTTTTATCATCTGCTCCAAGTATGGTTGTACCATCTGAAACAACATAGCCGTCCTTAATGGATGGTTTAACCCCTTTAGCCGGAACAACTGTATCCATATGAGAGGTGAAATAGATCGTGTCTACTCCCTCTTTTGTTCCTTGAAGCGTGCAAATCAAATTGCCTGCCCCGTGACCTGTCTGTGCTGTAGTATCATCTTCAAAAACCTCTATACCTAAATCAGAAAATTTTTGTTTTAATACCTCTGCAATTTCTGCTTCAAATTTTGTTTCTGAATCTATTTGGACTAGCTCTAAAAATTCATTAAGTAAACGTTCCTGATTAATCATTCTTTTTTCCTCCAATTTACGTTAAGTATCTGTCTATTATAAATTGTACAATTCCAATTTTAAAGCGGAATGTTCCCGTGTTTCTTCTTCGGTCTGGATTCTTGCTTATTTCGCAGCATTTCGAGAGCTTGAATGAGTTTGATTCTTGTTTCACGAGGGTCAATGACATCATCGACCATTCCTCTGCTTGCCGCAACATATGGATTAGCAAATTTTTCACGGTATTCTTCAATTTTTTGCGCTCTAGTTGTCTCCGGATCTTCACTGTTTTGAATTTCCCGGGCGAAAATAATATTTGCCGCCCCTTGAGGCCCCATCACTGCAACCTCTGCATTCGGCCAAGCAAAAACAAGATCAGCACCAATCGCTTTACTATTCAAAGCCACATATGCCCCGCCAAACGCCTTTCGCAATATGACGGTTAGCTTTGGAACAGTTGCTTCAGAATAAGCGTATAAAATTTTAGCACCATGGCGGATAATTCCCCCATGCTCTTGTTTAACACCAGGCAAAAATCCCGTTACATCCTCAAAAGTGATAATCGGAATATTAAAGGAATCACAGAAACGAATAAATCTCGCTGCCTTATCAGAAGAATCGATATCAAGACCGCCCGCCATAAATTTCGGCTGATTGCAGACAAGACCAACGACTTCACCCTTAATTCTCGCTAAGCCAACGACAATGTTCTTTGCAAAGTCTTGATGAATCTCCATAAAGGAAGTCTTATCAACCACCTGCTCTATAACCTTCCGTACATCATAAGGACGTACTGCATCGAACGGGATGACATCTGTTAAATCCGGACGATAATCGTCTTCATTGTCTGCATGCAGCATAGGTGGCTTTTCCTCATTATTTTGCGGCAAATAGCTTAATAAATGGCGAACCTGATCGATGACTTCCGCCTCTGTTTTGCCTTTAAAATGCGCATTGCCGCTAATCGTATTATGTACGTTTGCTCCGCCTAAATCCTCAGCAGATATTTTCTCACCAGTAACTGTTTCAATTACTTTAGGTCCTGTAATAAACATTTGGCTCGTATTTTCAACCATGAAAACAAAGTCAGTGATCGCAGGCGAATAGACTGCTCCACCTGCACACGGTCCCATGATGACGGAGATTTGCGGAATCACACCAGAATAAATCGAATTTCGGTAAAAGATATGGCCATATCCATCTAATGACACAACACCTTCTTGAATTCTCGCACCGCCAGAATCATTCAAACCAACAAATGGCGCCCCATTTTTTGCAGCTAAATCCATCACATTGGCAATTTTCTTCGCATGCATCTCACCAAGTGCTCCTCCGAAAACCGTGAAATCCTGGGAAAATAGAAAAATCGGTCTGCCATTAACTTTTCCATACCCAGTTACAACCCCATCTCCTGGCCCCTTCTGTCCATCCAGTCCAAAATCCGTACAGCGATGTTCAATAAACGGATTTAGCTCAACGAAAGTCCCTGGATCCACTAGTAAATCAATTCGCTCTCTTGCCGTTAGCTTCCCCTTCTCATGCTGCTTTGCAATTCTTTCATCCCCCCCGCCAAGTTCAATTTCTCTTCGGCGGTCATATAATTCGTTAATCTTTTCATAGATGTCTGCCATGGTCCTTATTCATCCTTTCCTTTCGCAAAATTCATAAAGCACTTTTCCTGTAGATTTTGGATGCATAAATGCAATCTGTGCTCCACCTGCACCCATTTTTGGGGCATCATTCAGCATGGAAATTCCCTTTTCTTTCATTTCATTAATCCGATCCTGGATGGATTCCACACCTAATGCAACATGATGAAGACCTTCTCCACGATGCTCGATAAATTTTGCGACAGCGCTTTCAGGATTAGTAGGCTCCAATAGCTCGAGCTTCGTATCTCCGGCTTTAAGGAAAGCAACTTTAAGCATTTCACTTTCCACCTCTTCAACGCCAAGCAGAGGAAGCTTTAGAATGTCCGTATAAAAAGGCAATGCCTTCTCAAGTGATCGAACTGCAATTCCGATATGATCAACCTTTTTAATCATATGTTCCCCTCCAATTGCTATCCTTCTAAAATTATAATCTTTTCTATACTAAAGTGAAACATCAATCATGAATAGGATTCCTTTTCTCAAGCCGAGAAGTTGCATTAAAACAGTCATATTATGTATTCTCTAAATATGTCGAAAAATCCTTTCTAAATCGAGCGGTTGTTCATTTTGATTTTTCCTAGTAAAATGTAAGTAGGAGAAAATAGATTAAAGGGGGAATTCTTTTGTCTAATAAAAAAGCACGTAAGATCATCGTTTATTTAATGATTTTTGCAATGCTGGCATCTTCATTGTTTGTTGGAGCCTCGATGTTTTTCTAGTAGATTTTAAAAAGCAGTGGATTAGAAATCCACTGCTTTTTTTATTGGATCGCCCCATAGGAACGCCCAATATCTTCAAAATGATTCGGAGAGGAAACAATTAATATTTTCGTACCAACTGGAACCAAATCATATAATGATTCGACTGCTTCATTTTGCAGGCGGATACAGCCTTGAGAAACATATTTTCCAATGGATGCTGGATTATTTGTGCCATGGATTCCATAAATTCTCCCATCGGTTTCCGCTGCATCAAATCCTATCCACCTTGATCCTAGAGGATTATCAGGATCACCGCCCTTAATATCATTTTTCCGATAATAAGGATCTTTCGCCTTTACCGTAATCGTAAAAAAACCTTCAGGTGTTAAATCTTCTGTCTTGCCTGTTGCTGCAGCGATCACTGTTTGAACTTTATTGTCATGAATAAAAGCTATTTCATTCGTTTTTTTATTGACAATAATAAAAGGGTCACCAGGCAATGGATTTTCTCCTAACGGCCAAATGGGCGAAAATGCCAGTGCTATTAGCATGGAAGAAATAAGCTTAAACATGTGATCACCAACCTTTTAAAGGATAGTTTTCACTTTAATCATTATTAACATGCATCTTTCTTCCAATTGGCAGCTCCTTCGTTGTACTTTTGATCAATAAATACTCTTCCATTTCTCGCGTAAATTGAAAAAGAGCCGCTCTAGCTTCGAATTCGATCCTCGTTTTTGGCAACTCCATGATCTTAAATGATTCATTCATTTCATAAAGCTTGTCTAAAAATATTTGGGCAGTATTTCCCGGGTGAATATTTTTTGATAACTCCTCAATAAAATCAGCAACCATTTCTCCTTGTTCAACAGTATGCGAAATGGAGGTAGCAATTGGCAAAACCCGTTCAATAATTTCGAACTGTTTTTCCCGCATTTTAAAATAATGATAAAAAATATTTTCATTGCGAAGTAGATGATTTTCTACATCCCTGTAGGAAAGGGCCTCAGCTTCCTCAATCAGCCTCGCAGTCTCCGTGATTTCGAGCCCGTCCCAGTCACTCTCATTTACACGCAGATAGATTACAATTTCTTCGAATATCCGTTTAAAATTTTCTTCAATCTGCACTTGATATTCACCTAGCTTCTGATCCAAGCTTGGCATAAAAAGATTTGCAATCAGCGCAACACCTATCCCTATGGTAATAATCCCAATTTCATTAAGAATGATTTCTGTCGTTACCTGCCCTGCGGCATAAATATGTAAAATAATCACACTGCTTGTCACAATTCCATCACTAATCTTAAGCATGACAGTAATTGGAATAAAAAATAGCAGCAAAAGACCAATCATTAATGGGTGATAAGCAATTCCTTCAAAAATCAATCCTGATAAAAGCATGGCGATAAGACAGGCAAAAAAACGGTCTAATGATGCCCTTAGTGACATCTTTTTTGTAGGTTTTATACAAAGAATGGTAATAATTCCAGCTGCAGCGAAATTAGTAAAACCAAATATTTGTGCTAAGATGATGGCAGCAGTTGTACCAATCGCTGTTTTAATCGTTCGATAGCCGATACGAAACTTCATAGTTTGTTAGCTCCTAGTCAAATCCTTTATATGCGAATAATTATAAGCTTCATAACAAATTATGTCCAAAAAAAAGAAGATGATCAAATAGAAATCATCTTCTTTTTTATTCGTAATTTCCTTATTAACATATTTTCCTACATGATTTACAGAACTTTTTGCAAGAAATCCTGAGCACGTGCGGATTTAGGATTAGCAAAGAATTCATTTGGCGGGGCATCCTCCACTAGCACCCCTCCATCAAGAAATAGAACTCGATCAGCAACCTCTTTAGCAAATCCCATTTCATGAGTAACAATAGCCATAGTCATTCCAGTATGTGCTAACGACTTCATAACATCCAACACCTCTTTGACCATTTCAGGGTCAAGTGCTGAGGTTGGTTCATCAAATAGCATGACATCTGGCTGCATGGCTAGTGCTCTAGCTATCGCTACCCGCTGCTTCTGTCCCCCAGATAAGCGATTTGGGTATTCAGAAGCCTTTTCAGAAAGCCCCACCTTGGCTAATAACTCAAGACCAATCTTTTCTGCTTCCTGCTTTGAAAGGCCTTTAACCGTCATAGGCGCATATGTTAAGTTTTGCAGCACCGTTTTATGAGGAAATAGATGAAAATGCTGAAAGACCATCCCTACATTTTGACGGACCTTCATAATATTTGTTTTCTTATTTGTAATATCTTGATCACCGATCCAAATCTGACCAGCAGTTGGCTTCTCCAGAAAATTAATACAGCGAAGAAAAGTTGATTTTCCAGAGCCTGATGGGCCAATAATGGCAACAACTTCCCCATCCTTTATGGTCGTTGAAATTCCCTTCAGCACTTCAAGCTTACCGAACTGTTTATATAAATTTTCAACCTTAATCACTGCGTCTCATCCTCCTTTCGACTGCTTTTCCAAGGAATGTTAAAGTAATAACCATTAAATAGTAAATGAGACCAGCTAATAGCAATGGTTCAATAAAGCGGAACTTGTCGGCACCGACCTGATAAGCCCTGCGCATAATATCCATTACGCCAATCGTTGTTACAATAGCAGATTCCTTTGTTAGAGTAATAAATTCATTCATAAGTGCTGGCAAAATGTTCTTTAAAGCCTGCGGTAAAATGATATTCAGCATCATCTTGCTGTATGGGACTCCAAGTGCTTTCGCTGCCTCGCTTTGTCCTTTATCAACAGCAAGAATCCCTGCCCGAATAATTTCGGAAATATAGGCAGCAGAATTCATCCCAAATGCTAGAACAGCGGCAAAATATGGTTCAATTTGATAACCAAAAATTTGCGGTGATCCAAAGTAAATAATCATTAATTGCAGCACTAAAGGCGTACCACGGAAAATAGAAGTATATAGATCTGCAAACCATAACAGCGGTTTAATGGAGCTAATCTTAAAAAGTGATAATATAATTCCTAGAACAAACCCTAATAATGCAGCTAAACCTACTATTTGGAGTGTTACGGTTATTCCCTTTAAAATATATGGAAGGGAAGGGAGAATGGAAGAAAAATCAAAATTCATCCGAATGCTCAGTCCTCTCTCAATCAGCTAAACCAAAAGGGCAAAAACGTTCAGAAGCCCGATTACTTCTGAACGTTTATCGCCACTTAAGCCATATTATTTCTCTTCAAACCATTTTTTAATAATCGCATCTACTTCGCCATTATCAATCATTTCTTTTAATACATTGTTAAATTCTGCTGTTAGCTCGCTGTTTTTAGGCAATGCAATTGCATATCCGCCATCTGCATCTTCAACAGTAAACCCTTCGATGTCAGCGTTATTATCTAAGTAACCTTTAGCAACTGTATCTTCAATAATTGCTGCATCTAAACGGCCAGCTTTAATTTCTTGAATCAATTCAGGAATACGGTTGCGGTTTTCCACAGACATTTCCACTGTTTCAGCTAACTCTTTAGCTTTCTCTTCTTGAATGGATCCTAATTGAGCACCAATCTTTTTGCCTTTAAGATCCTCTACCTTCGTAATTCCACTATCTTTTTTAGAAACTATCATATGCTTTGATGTATAGTATATTTCACTAAAATCTACACTTTTCTTTCTTTCTTCTGTTGCAGACATCGCTGCCATAACGAAATCAACTTGACCAGATTGCAGAGCTTGAATTAAACCGCCAAAATCCATATCACGAACTTCAAATTCATAACCTAATTTTTCTGTTACAGCTTTTGCAATATCAATATCGACTCCAATAATGTCATCGCCTTTAGCTGTATCGATGTATTCAAACGGAGCATAATCTCCTGATGTCCCCATGATTAATGTCTTCTTGTCAGATTCCTTTTTCTCTGATCCATTTGATGAAGGCTCTTCACTTGTTCCACATGCAGCAAGTAAGCCCATTAATAGAATACTAACAAAAAAATAAGAAACTATTTTTTTCATATTCATTTCCTCCTATATGT
>NZ_JBALPC010000220.1:0-343 GCF_036965225.1 Bacillus sp. JJ1474
CCCATATATAATATATAGAGAAATGAAAAATCTGTCAATAACGTAATTCATTTAGAATTTGACATTGACTGCAAAGGTTTATTTAATGTTGAACGCATTTAAGTATGCCTATATACTGATGGAGGTAAATAGAGATAGTTGGGGGTTCACGATGTTTTCAATTATTTTAGCAAGTATTATCTTTTTGGCCACTATAATATTAGTTATTTGGCAGCCGAAAGGGTTAGGAATTGGCTGGACGGCTTGCGGAGGAGCTATGCTGGCACTTATTGTGGGAGTCGTGGACTTTCATGATTTCATAGATGTGATATTAATTGTTTGGAATGCCACATTAACGTTAATT
>NZ_JBALPC010000220.1:355-7661 GCF_036965225.1 Bacillus sp. JJ1474
GCTTATTTTAGATGAAATAGGATTTTTTGAATGGGCAGCCTTAAATATGTCGAGAGCAGCAAAGGGAAATGGGATAAGAATGTTTGTATATATCACCATTCTAGGTGCTATTGTTTCCGCATTATTCACTAATGACGGAACTGCGCTCATCCTCACACCTATTGTATTATCAATGGTCCGAAATCTGCAATTTAATGAAAAAATGGTTTTTCCGTTTATCATAGCCAGTGGATTCATTGCAGATACAACATCGCTTCCCTTAGTTGTTAGTAATCTTGTTAATATCGTTTCTGCCGATTATTTTGGAATCGGATTTAATGAATTTGCATCAAGAATGATTATCCCAAACTTCTTTTCTCTTGCTTCTAGTATTTTGGTATTATATCTTTTCTTTCGTAAGAGCATTCCAAAGAACTACGACTTATCGGACCTAAAAAAACCAGTAGAAGCAATACGGGACGAAAAAATGTTTCTATTGTCATGGTATGTACTGGCAGTCCTCCTTATGGGGTATTTTGCTAGTGAATTTACTGGAATTCCAGTCTCTATCATTGCAGGGGTTGTAGCTGTTTTCTTCCTATTCATGGCAAGAAGGAGCCATGCGGTGAATACAAGGACTGTCATGAAAGGGGCTCCTTGGGCTATTGTCTTTTTCTCAATTGGGATGTATGTGGTTGTTTATGGTTTGCGAAATGTGGGGTTAACGAATGTTTTAGCTGATGTTATTCAATCAGCTGCCGATCAAGGATTATTTGCCGCGACACTCGGGATGGGATTCATTGCTGCGCTGCTTTCATCTGTGATGAATAATTTGCCTACCGTGATGATTGATGCTTTAGCGATTTCAGACACAAATACAACGGGAGTCATAAGAGAAGCACTCATTTTTGCCAATGTCATTGGTTCGGACTTAGGTCCCAAAATTACACCAATTGGTTCTCTAGCCACCTTATTATGGATGCATGTTCTTTCCTTAAAAGGTGTAAAAATCTCATGGGGAACGTATTTTAAAACGGGGATTGTCTTAACGATTCCAACTTTATTTATCACATTGGTTGGTTTGTATATTTGGCTGCTATTTATTCATTAATAACGGAGTTAAAATCATGACTAAAAAACAATTTATTTTCTATGTACAGGCAATTCATGCCGAAGCCAAATGGCAGAGGGCTAGGGGAAGAAGTATTTGGCTGATGATTGGAATGTTTATAGTGCAGGAATTGAGGCGTATGTCTTAAACCTAAATGCTGTAAAAGCCATGGATGAAGTGGGAGTAGATATTTCAATTCAAACCTCGGATATCATTGATGCAGAAATTCTTAACAATGCTGATTTAGTTGTTACTTGAAATTGAGGAGATAGTTAAGAGATTTGCAGAAGAAAAGAGATAGCTATTGAAACGCATCTAATATGATGCGTTTTTTTTATGTGTTTTACAAGAATAAGTTATACAACAAAAATATTCTAAAATAACAATTAATTATAACTATAAAAAATATTTAAAATATTCTTTCGTATTAAAATGAATTATGATAAAATCATAAATAATTACAGTGCAGCAGTAAAAATTCTTCATTTATAGAAAGGGATTCAGTAATGAAGGAAATTTTTGAAAAAATTAAACAATTACGATTCGAACAGGGAATGACATTAAAAGAGCTGAGTGAAAAGACGGATCTTTCCGTTAGTTTTTTATCACAAATAGAAAGAGGAACATCTTCACTTGCTATCACGTCATTAAAAAAAATTGCTGATGCTTTTGGCGTAAAGATGATTCATTTTTTTGAGGAGCCAGAGAATTTAAATTATGCAGTTAAAAAGGAAAATCAAAAATCTTTTAAGATTGAAAGCTCTGATTCTACTTATATTCGTCTCAGCAATAATTTTACTGACAGAAAGATTGAGCCTTTTCAAGTTACAATGCAGCCGCATCAAAGGGATATAGAAATGGCTAGGCATCCGGGGGAAGAATTTTATTATGTCCTAAAGGGTGCAGTGTTAATCACGGTTGATCAGAATGTTTATTATTTGCGTGAGGGAGAAGCAATCCATTTTCCGTCCACACTTCCCCATATGTGGGAGAATCCGCTTGATCAAGAAACGATTTTATTATCTGTAATTACACCAGTTATTTTTAACTAATAGATTGATAGAAACCTTGAAGGGAGGAATGCATGTCAATTGCATATACTTAATGTTTTGACCAACATGCAAATAGGGTTTTAAAAGGGAATACAACATAAAAGATGAAGTGAAACAGAAAGGGAGGAAGCATAATGTCGCGTTATCGTCTTGGAGTAGATATTGGAGGTACTTTTACAGATTTAGTTGTGTTTGACCGTCTGAAAAATGTCTATCATACGAAAAAAACTTTAACAACTCCGCATAATCTAGCTGAAGGAGTTTTAGAGGCCATAAGTCATTATGTAGGGGATTTATCTGAAATCGAATACTTTGTTCATGGAACAACATCTGGATTAAATGCTTTCCTTGAAAGAAAGGGTGCAAATGTAGCCCTTATAGTAACGAAAGGATTTAGAGATGTGTATGAAATCGGCAGGGCAAACCGGACTGAAATGTACAATATTCAGTTCAATAAGCCAGCTACTTTAGTGGAGCGAGAGCTTATTTATGAAATCCAAGAAAGAGTGACATTTGACGGCTCTGTTCTAACACCGCTCGATGAAGAAAACCTGCAGCAAATTATTGGCCAATTAAAGGATAAAAACTATGATGCAGTGGCTGTGTGCTTAATGCACGCTTACCGTAATCCAGAGCACGAGGATAAAATCCGCAGCTTCATCGAAAAAGAGCTTGATATTCCGGTCTCGCTTTCTAGCGATATTGCCCGTGAGTGGAGAGAATATGAGCGTGTAAGTACAACGGTTATCAATGCATATATCGCTCCTATCGTAAAAAAATACTTAAATATTTTAGAGAAGGAAGTAGAGAAGAGAGGCTTCAAAAAAGATATTTACATTATGCAGTCTAATGGAGGGGTTATGACATCCAAGATTGCTCAGCGTCTTCCATTGCAGACACTTATGTCAGGACCAGTAGGCGGAACGATTGGCGGAATGAATTTAACAAAGCTGACAGGCGATCCAAACTTAATTTGTGTGGATATGGGAGGAACGAGTTTTGATGTAAGTATGATTATTGATGGACAGCCAGACATTACAGCTGAAATTCATATGGAAGGCTTCCCGATTTTATCACCTATGGTTAATATTCATACGATTGGAGCAGGAGGCGGATCCATTGCATGGGTAGAGGCAGGCGGATTGCGTGTAGGACCGAAAAGTGCAGGCTCCTCACCAGGACCGGCTTGTTATGGACAAGGGGGAAAACAGCCGACTGTGACAGATGCAAATTTAGTACTAGGCCGTATCGATGAAAATAACTTCTTAGGCGGCGACATCAAGCTGGATAAACAAGCAGCGATTGAAGCAGTGAAATCGGTTGCAGATCAAATTGGACTTTCTGTTCAAGAAACAGCTGAAGGAATTTGTGATATTGCGAATGCAAAGATGGCAGATGCTATTCGTACATTAACGGTTAAACGCGGAATTGATCCTCGTGATTTTACATTAGTTGCATTTGGCGGCGCAGGACCAATGCATGCTGTGTTAATTGCAGATCTATTGGATATGAAGAAAGTATTTGTACCGAGCGTATCCGGAACATTCTCTGCATGGGGCATGCTGCAAACAGACATCCGCTTTGATACAGTGCGAAACTATGTATCTAGCATCGAAGAAGTGAATTATAGCCAGCTTGAATCCTTATATGAGGAAATGAAACAGGAAAGCGTTGCAGTTTTAAATCAGCAGAATATTCAAACCGAGCATATTCGTTTCCAAAATAGCATTGATGTCCGCTATGCTGGTCAGGAATATACGGTAAATATATTAAACGAAACAAATAATCTTAAGGAAATCGAAGAGGACTTCCATAAAGCCCATTTAGATATTTACGGACATAATAATCCGAAAGGGTCAATAGAGATCGTGAACCTTCGTGCTACAGCCTTTGGAGATCTTGAAAAGGTAGAATATGTGAAGTCGGACGAACGATCTGAAAAACAAGCGGTACCATCATCAAAACGAAATGTAGTTTGGAATAATGTTGAAGAAGAAACAAAGGTATATTCAACTGAGGAGCTATCCTATGGAAACTATTTCAATGGGCCAGCGGTTGTTGAAGATAAAAACTCAACTTTAGTTATACCGCCAAAACACTATATTCGCATTGATGAATATCAGAATATTGAAATTGTTAAAGAAACAGCTGAACAGGAGGTTTTGGTATGAGCACTCAAACACCAGTATATTTAGAAAATCCGGTTACAACGGAAATTGTAAGGAATGCTCTTATCTCGGCTGCGGATGAAATGAACGCAAGTCTAGCGAGAAGCGCATTTTCACCGATTATTTATGAAATGAAGGATTGTAGTGTTTGTATTTTTAACCGCGATGTAGAGCTATTAGGACAGTCTGCCGGATTGCCAATATTTCTTGGAAACATTGATGAATGTATAAAAGTAACTACCAACGTAATCGGCGGAATTGAAAACTATAAAGATGGAGATGTGTATATTTTAAATGATTCATATATTGGCGGAACGCATTTAAATGATGTTACGGTATTCTCTCCAATTTTCTTAGAAGGTGAGCTCGTTGGCTTTACAGCAAACCGTGCCCACTGGTTAGATATTGGCTCGAAGGATCCTGGGTATCCCATGGATGCAACAAGTATTTATCAAGAGGGTATCCGAATTCCTCCTACTAAAATTTATGATCAAGGGAAGCCAATCGAAGATGTAATCCGCTTAATTGTTTCGAATAACCGTTTCCGTGAAGCTGCATTGGGAGATTTAAATGCGCAAATTGCAGCCTGCCGGACAGGTGAAAAAAGATTCAAGGAATTAATTGTCCGCTTTGGCATCGACCGAATTAATCGCTGTATTCATGATATTTTTAAACAATCAGAAGAAATGGACCGCAGCGTTATTCGCAATATTCCGGATGGCGTCTATGAGGCAGAAGGATACCTGGATAATGATGGGGTCAAGGATGAACCGATTCTTGTAAAGGTTCAAGTAAAGGTTGAGGGCGATTATATTACGATTGATCTTACAGGCTCTAGCAAGCAGCGCTTCGGACAAACGAACTGCGGCTATGCACAGACGATTTCAGCCTGCCGTGTGGCATTTAAAGATTTAATTAGTCCCAATTCTCCTGTAACTGGAGGGAACTTTAGAACAATGAAAGTTATTGCTCCAGAAGCAACAATCTTCCATGCAGTAGAGCCTGCCCCATGCGGCTGGTATTTTACTCCGCTAGGTTTATTGATTGATTTAATTATTAAAGCACTATCCCCTGTTATGAAGGATAAGGCTGCTGGTGCGCATTACGGAGATTCCATGGTAGTGACATTTGCAGGAACGGATGAAAAAACAAATGAGTCATTTTTAAGTGTGGAAGCGACTGCTGGAGGATGGGGTGCATTCCATTCTGGAGACGGGCAATCTGCATTAATTAACCATGTGAGCGGGGACTTCAAAAATCTGCCAATCGAAGTATTTGAGTCAAAGTATCCGATTAGAATCAATCAATATGGATTAAGACAAAACTCTGGCGGAGCCGGCCAGTATCGAGGAGGTCTTGGGGTTGTAAGAGAATATGAGATTCTTAGTGAAGATGCGGCAGTTTCTCTTTGGTTTGAAAGATCAAAGACTCCGGCATGGGGACTGTTCGGAGGCCAGCCTGGCGCGAAACCTGATGTAGAAATTATTTCAGGCGGAGAGGTTGAACATTTACTAAAAGTAAACGGAAGGAAAATACGCAAAGGCGATATCGTCAAAGTCATGACCGGCGGCGGAGGCGGTTTCGGGGATCCGACCGAAAGATCTTCTGGGGATGCTGAAAAAGATTTAAGAAATGAATATGTTACCGGAAAATAAACAAAAAAGCGAGTAAAGAATATACACATTGAGCTCATGGTGGAAATGGGAAGGATATTCTAAAAAGAATGCCTTCCCCTATTTTTATCTGATGGAGACTGATAATTTAGAATTTAATATAAATATGAACTTAAGAGGATGTGCAGCAGCTTTGAAAAGAATAAGATTTCGGTTTGAAGGCGGGGGAGAGATTTCAGCAACTTTACTAGAGGGGAAGGCTCCATTAACTTGTGAGAGGATTTGGAATGCTCTTCCGTTAGAAAGTGTTGCTGCTCAATCAAGATGGTCAGGCAGGGAATTCAATTTTGGCTATAATGAACAGGA
Source organism: Bacillus sp. JJ1474 (assembly GCF_036965225.1). Classification (NCBI taxonomy): domain Bacteria; kingdom Bacillati; phylum Bacillota; class Bacilli; order Caryophanales; family Bacillaceae; genus Bacillus; species Bacillus sp. JJ1474. The sequence goes on from NZ_JBALPC010000220.1 coordinate 6,645, forward strand.
CTTGCCTCCAAGAGAAAATCAGACCATTTATACAAGTGTTGGGGAAGTGTGTTATTGGCGGGATTGGAATTGGGAGGAAGAAGGCGTTCTCCCGCAGGCTTTAGCCATATACTATGGTGCTGAGCTGGCAAGAAGCCACAAAGGCAATGAGCCTGTTAACGTTTTTGCGCAAGTCGATTATTCGGAATTTGACAAGCTTGTCCAAATTGGTGAGCGAATTTGGCTTGAAGGGAAAGAGAAGATTTATATTGAGAGATTGGAAGACTAAGCTAGCTAAATCTCGTTTAAAAATCAACTTTTAAAAATACTGAGTATTCAGTTTCAATGGGAGATGAAAATATATGTCCAATGCTGCGTTGAAAGCTAAAGCTGAGTCAGTTATGCAGGTAGGCGAATTATTTAAAGATATGCCCTTTAACAACCGACATGCTTTTGTAGGGATGGTTCTATTCTTTGCATTTGTAGTTGAAGCATGGGAAATGATGATTATTATCTTTCTTAGTGGGGCGATTGCAGCTGAATTTAACTTAACAGCAGTACAAACAGGTTCAATCATTGGAGCTATCTTTCTAGGAATGATTCCCGGGGCTTATATTTGGGGATTTATTTCCGATAAGATTGGCCGTAAAAAAACAATGATGTATAGTTTATTGCTTTACACTTTATTTTCTTTAATCAGTGTGTTTTCTGTTAACTTTGAAATGCTTTATGCAGGAAGACTTCTAGCAGGTTTAGCATTGGCAGGAATGCTAGTTTGTATTTTTCCTTATTTTGAGGAAATGCTTCCTGTGAAACAACGAGGAAAATATGGCGGTTATTTATCAGCGGGCTGGCCGATTGGTGTCCTCATTGCTGTAGGAGTTACGGTTTTATTTATGGAGGTTGAAGGCGCTCTAGGTGGCTGGAGAGTGGTCCTATTTATTAGTTCTTTAGGCGGATTATGGGCATTTATGCTGCTGAAAATCCCTGAATCTCCATACTGGCTGGCTGGTAAAGGACGCCAGGAGGAAGCGAAAG
>NZ_JBALPC010000221.1:0-18531 GCF_036965225.1 Bacillus sp. JJ1474
TTAATAAAAATAACGTTGCTAAACTGCAACGTTATTTTTATTAATATGGTCATTATAGCGAGCTCCAACACTTTGTCTCTATAATGCGACACGTCTCGTTATTGCGACACTTATTGATGCCTTAACAAACTATATTTCTCCATTTTTCGATATAGGCTAGCTCTATGTATGCCAAGCATTTCTGCCGCTTCAGTTCGATTCCCTTCACTGGCCTTTAATGCCCGGATGATTGCCGCTTTTTCAGCCCTTTCCAATTCCTCTTCAAGAGAGAAGGATGAAACTGAAACATCTGTATGCCTTTCAACATGGTCTAATAAATAAGGGGGAAGGTGCTCTAAACAGATTTCCGGACCATTATCTGCGATATGAAGAGCACGCTCAATGACATTTTGCATTTCTCTCACGTTACCACTCCACTGATAACGACGAAATAAATCCTCTACATTAGGGTGAAAGCCACTTATGCTTTTACCAAGCTCATTATTTAATTGACCCAAAATAAGATGCGCCGTAGTAATGATATCTTTGCCTCGCTCCCTCAAAGGTGGAATCGTAATATGAATCACATTTAGGCGGTAATAAAGGTCTTCTCGGAACTCTTCATTTTTAACCATTTCCTCTAACGGACGATTTGTTGCTGAAATTAACCTGATATCAATCTGATTAGTCTGACTGCCGCCAATTCTTTCAATTTCTTTTTCCTGTAAGACTCGTAATAGCTTTACCTGCATATTGAGAGGCATATCGCCGACTTCATCTAGAAATAAAGTTCCACCCTGGGCTTGTTCAATCTTTCCGGGTTTTCCGCCCTTTTTCGCTCCCGAAAATGCCCCCTCCTCATAACCAAAGAGCTCAGATTCCAATAAATTATCTGGTATAGCGGCACAATTAAGGCTTATAAACGGTCCATCAGAACGGTTACTGGCTTCATGAATTGCATGAGCAAACAATTCCTTTCCTGTTCCACTTTCTCCTCGAATCAATACCGTTGAGCGACTAGTAGCCACTTTCAATGCTAAATCCTTTACTTCTTTCATTCGCTCATGCTCGCCTATAATCTGGTCAAACGAATATTTGGATCCTCGCACTTTTTTCAATTCCGGTTTATAAAAGTCCTGCATGCTTTCAGTTACGTTTAGGCGCTGAACCAATGTTTTTAACTCGTTAATATCCGTATATAAAACCTTACCTATAGCCCCAACAACCTCCCCCTCTTTCCAAATAGGGGTACGCATGACAATAATACTTTTATCCTTTACTATCATAAATGAGCCAATTTCTGATTGCCCCGTTTTCACAACAATATGCATACGTGTATTTTCAATTACTTTTTTGACGTGCTTGCCAATCACATCTTCAACTTTAACACCGAGGAACTCACCGTAAGTTTGATTCATCATTGTTATTAGCCCCTGTTTATCAATCATGATAACCCCGTCATATAACAGTTCTATAATTTCCTTTAATTGTTCTACCTCTTTTTCCTTTTGATCAAGCAGATTATGGGTATGTTTTAATTCTGATATTTCATGAAAAACAGAGATAGCCCCAATAAGCCGACCATCCTTATATATAGGAGATTGATTTGCAACAACAACCCGACCTTGGATACGTTGCTGTACATTGACAAGTGTAACTTCGTCCAACAAAACTTGATGCAGGGTTGAATCTTCTATAATGCTGGTAATATGCTTATTTAGCATCTCTTTTTCAGACATACCAATAAGATCACATCCTGATGTATTACACATGATAATCTTACCGTCTCGATCCACTATGATGACACCGTTATAAATCCCCTCAACAATCTCAGTCCATCCTTGTGAAATGTGACGATTAATCACGCCTAACCTCTCCTTTTAGATCCTCTATCAAAAATTTGTATGGTCCATACTTATTCGACAAAAACCAGAATCTTCCTTCCAAAAAGCCTAAGCTCTCTTTTAGTTAGCTTTGCCGTGTACTTTTGCATGACGCTGCGCTACAACTTCCGGATTATTACACATCATATTCTTGTTAGGATAGCGCCCTTTCGAATAACGGAAATAAAGGGCAAATAGCTGGTTCCATTATTTATTGGAACCAGTTTTTGATTGTCAAATTAGTGCTATTATGACTAGTTAACTTCTAATCGGGTAATTTTACTTTTCCTTGAAATCGTTGTTAATGTATTTTACAACGTAAGGATTACTAAAAATAAAAAGCTCAATTTCTCAGTAAAATTGAGAAATTTGGGCTTTTTCGTTACTCCATTAAAGCACCTTGAAAAGCAACTGGATTAAGCTTCGAATTTCTCTTCAGATTAACCAAATATTCTTCTTAAACCTATTCAACAAAAATGTGCTTACTTTAAATTTTATATTTTATGAAGTATTATTAGTTTAGCGAATAAAAAACTAAATATTTTTTATATTCATACTACTAGGTATTAAATTTGTTACGTAAAAAAATCACCAGATCATCTAATAACAAATGATCCCATCATTTTTATCATCGTTCGAAAGGGGAAAAAGAGAGTTTTGGGCGATATCATTTATTGGAATTAGGAACTAATTAGATATTTCCCTATTTTTAGGTAATACAAATAAAAAAAGGAGTGACTAAAGTGAAATCACAAGTTATTCAATCTTTTGGGAAACCATCTATATTTCAATTTAAAGAGATTTCAGAACCTGAACTGAAACCTGGACATGTACTTATTCAAGTAAAGGCTACAAGTGTAAATCCTATTGATACGAAAGTCCGTGCTGGTGCAGTTCCAGCCGTTGCACCCGAGTTTCCAGCAGTATTACATGGAGATGTGGCAGGGATAGTATCTGCAGTGGGTGAAGGAGTAACCGAGTTTAACATTGGTGATGAAGTGTTTGGATGCGCGGGTGGATTTAGAGGGACTCACGGCGGTGCACTTGCAGAGTTTATGCTGACAGATGCCGATTTACTTGCTCATAAGCCGAAAAATTTGACGATGGAAGAAGCTGCGGCTTTACCATTAGTTTCCATTACCGCTTGGGAAGCATTATTTAATCGAGCAAGGCTTATTCCTGGACAAGATATATTGATCCATGGAGCCACTGGGGGTGTAGGACACATCGCCATTCAACTAGCCAAATGGAGTGGAGCAACAGTCTATACAACTGCCTCTTCGCAAGAAAAGATGGAGATTGGCACACGCCTTGGTGCTGATGTAGCAATTAATTATCGAGAAGAAAGCGTTCACGACTATGTACAAAAATATACAAACGGAAGAGGATTTGACATCGTGTTTGACACGGTAGGGGGTGAAAACCTTGATCGCTCTTTTGAAGCAGCAGCGGTACATGGAACGGTAACAGCCATTGCTACTCGTTCGACTCATGACCTCTCCCCCGTGCATTCGAAAGGACTTTCGCTTCATGTTACCTTTATGTTGTTGAAAATATTAAACAAGGACATGCATAATCATTATGGAGAAATTTTGAAGAAGGTTGCTAGTTTGGTTGAGGAAGGGAAGCTGCGTCCACTATTGGATTCAAACATTTTTACGTTTGATGAAGTTTCAAAAGCCCATGAGTACATGGAGTCAGGCAAAGCGGTAGGAAAAATTGTTTTAAAAAATTGTTGGTAATACTATTGCAAATTTGAAATGCCTTAACAACTTTACGTTCATTTAAAGAGTAGATGGGCATTAGAATCTGTATAAGATTCTCTATGTACCGTCTGCTTTTAATTTTAATTACCGTAAAAAAAGATGTTGTTCAATTTTATTGCCCAATTCATTGAGAAGAGCGCATTTCTAACTAAAGAATTGCGCCCATTTGTGGAAGTTCAAGATTGTGATTACTGCCTTTTGCTTGTTAACACTAATTTTAATGAAATCACGAAGGAAGATCTAGTTGCCACGATACTCCAAACCGGTCATTTAGCCAACCAAACCTTTGACTAAAACCGTAATTACCAATTGGCATAAGTGCTTGTCCACCCTCGATAAGTTTCTCATAAAGGTTGTTAATTTCTTCTTCAGTATCACAAGTAACAAATATTGAAAATGAAGGAGTAAAGGAAAACTGATGCTTCACATTACTGTCAATGCACATAAATTCTTGCCCTTTTAAAGAAAAAGTAGCTTTCATGACAGTTCCTTCGTCTCCAGTTTCATTAGCTCCATAGCGAACAATACTAGTAATTTCAGAATCGTCAATGATTGATATGTAATAATTCATCGCTTCTTCTGCTTTACCATCTTGAAACATTAAAAACGGTGTAACATTTACCATTAAATACCAACTCCTGTAGTCACTTAATTAATTATTCATCAATTGATAAAATGAATGTACGTAAGGTAACTTAAATTTAATAATGCCCCTCTATAAAAATAATTTTATCCGAGTCACACTTTTTCTTTAGCCAACCTGCGCCGATGTATGAACATCAACCTTTATAGCTGATATATCCAGTTTCAACTAGTTCTTTGAGTCCCATAAACATTAAGTTCCAACCATGTTCAGACCCATCATGATACTCTCCTAGAGCTTTTTCAATATCTGCTTTTTTCCAGTTTTCTTCTGGAGCAACGTGTATGAGTTGGGTAAAAGTCATTTCACAGCCTGTAGAAATTTCTTTTATCTCAACAGTTATTATATCTTCTAACTCACTAAATTGAGGCATTTTAAAAGTAAATACCAATTTTTTTGGAGGATCAATTTCAAGGTACTCACCTACTGCTCGATAATCTTTTCCCTCTCTATGGTCGACGATCTCCCAACCTCCACCTACTTTGGGATCATTCTGTGCGACCTTGTTCGTCCCTTCTAATGTAAAAAACCACTTTTTCATCATTACAGGATTCAACCATGCGTCAAAAACTCTTTCAGGTTCTACATTAAATTCTCTTTTCATTTTTAATGTTGTAGTTGAGATTTTATTCATAAAATTCTCCTTCCGATGTTTTAGTGTTCTTTCTTCTTGGCTTTCAATAACTCACTTTCCAGAAGATCAAAACGATTGCTCCAAAATTTCTCATAAAATTGGAGCCATTCTTTAGCTTGAGATAATGATTTAGTATTTAAGCGACATATGTGAGTTCTTCCATTTACACTCCTTTCCACTAATTTTGCTCCCTCAAGAACCTTAATATGCTTTGAAATCCCAGCAAGGGACATATCAAAAGGCTCTGCTAATTCAGAAACTGTTCTTTCTTTTTGCGCCATCATATGAACCATTTCTCTTCTTGTTGAATCAGCTAAAGCATGAAAAATTTTATTTAAATGATCATTATTATGGTTAACCATGTAGTTAAATATAACAGAGATAATTTTCATATTCAACTATTTAGTTAAATATAAAACATATCACTTTATTTCTTTTATTCCCATTTACTAAAGAAAAGTTGAATTTTCGATCTTCTATAATACGGCTCTAAAATGAAAATGGACGCATATCCTTATTCATGGATAGCGTCCTATTATGGAATAAAGGTTTAAATAGTATGTTCGAACTGCGACATAATAACTTTTTCTTAAACTATGGCTACTTTAAAGCTTAATGTAGATTCTTGACTAAAGGGTACTTGCCACTGAAAACGGCTGTTAATTGAACTATAGTTTACAGTTAGCAGGTTTATTTATATGAAATAGAACATGTTTTCTTAAAGGACTATCTTTCTTAACATTGGGGTGATTGAAAGTTTTAATAAAATTCATACCAATTTTTATCATTACGTTTTTCGAAGGCTTATTAACATCAGCTGTAACACTATAAACATCACTAAAACCCAATTTGTTAAATCCATATTGTAAACAGGCTGCAGCACCCTCAGATGCATATCCTTTTCCCCAAGCCTCTTTCTTCAAGCGCCATCCGATTTCAATACACGGTGTAAAATCAGCCTCAAAGGTTGCCCTATGAAATCCTATAAACCCTATAAACTCTTTATTTTCCTTTACTTCCACGGCATATAACCCAAATTCACATTCTTTAAACTCGGACAAAATTGATTTATAAAACACCTTTGTTTCTTCGGATGATAAGGTTTTAGGAAAATACTTCATAACCTCTTCATCCTAATTTAGTCGACTAAATGGCTCTAAGTCTATTTCTTCCCAGTCGCGTAATTGCAATCTCGATGTTTCTAAATATATCATTTTACACCTCTGAAAGGAGTATTATTGGATGGCTATCATACTATCCTGCCCTCAAATGTATCTTACCCCAGAAAAAATGGACTGGTTTTTGATATTCTTTTTAAAGAACTTATATTGACCTCATAATTATTTCCATATGTTCTAGGTGATGGGATTTCTTCCTTTGGCCCATAAAATAACAGTTTAAAATCATCATCTTTGTACTGAACTACGAAAAAGTCATCGAATTGGTCGAATGTATTTTTATTGATCGTAATAAAACTATTATCTTGGGCAGTTGTTTTAACACTAATTCTTCTACCGTCTTTTATGACATCATATCCATGTTGATTGGTCACTTTAGCTAGTTCTCCATTTGTGTAAAGAACACAAAAGAATTCACCTAGACGACCTATAAGATGCCTTAATTCAGTTGCCTTGTATCCAAGTACATTCATTTCAAATCGTAACATTTCCAAGTATTCTTCATACAACTTTTTTATTTGTGAGATTCCTATTGAACCCTGTTTAATAGTTTTATCCTTATAGAGAAGAAGTAGCCCATTATCCCACTCACCAACAACAGATTCATACTCAGCCCCTCTAGGTTTGTGAAAGATTAGTCCAGTATAAGGATAATTTTCACCTACATATCTATATGTACTTCTATTGATGTATATAAATAGATGTTTATTAAAAGATATCCCGCTGTTATAACGGTTATAACAATAATCTGAAAGTATTATACTACTTGGATTTGTATTAAATTTTGTTATTAATTTATCTCTTATCTCTATAGATGTTAGAGTTTCACCTTTTTTTTCTTTAAGAACTTCTATAAGTTGGTCATAAATAGTTATCGTAATCCTCTCCTCATGATGATCGATTAACGCCAGATTGTTAAAGTTGTTTTTTAGTCATAGCTACAACCTTGACTTCCTCAACTGTTAAAAATACAATTTTCTCAATCAAACTATTAATCACTTGAAATAATAGGGAAGGAAAACCAAGTGAAACAGCTCCAACGTAAACTAAAATTACAATTCTTCATAACCTCTATTATACTTCCTTTGATCTTCCACAATCTAGGTTGAGAATGATTAAGTGGATATTCTTGTTCTTAGATAGCACCCTTTAATCACACTGAGGTTAATGTAAAACTATACTTTCATTTATTTAAAGAAGTTCCTATTTTAGAAATTTTATTAACGTTGTCCACGACAATTTTTAGATGAAGATCAGGTACCTTTTTATTTGTAAATCACTTGTTTATACAACTGGACTAAACGGAAGTTTCTGTCTCTTCCGGCTTATTATGAAATTCTATTTCAACTACCTTTAACAAATGCCTACATATTCCACAAATGGCCCTTAACATAAAGAAAGAGCGTAATTCTTGCTGATTCTTGCTGCAGAATTGCGCCCAATTATTAAGGTAGCCTATTATTTTTTGAATAAGACCAAATCCAATACCCGTTGGATCTACTAAGTATGCTAGAAAAAATTCATCAAACTCCATCTTTTCTCGAACTACCATTGCACCATTGTCTTTTGCTTTGAAGATAGAATCATCTATTGAATCAACTTCTATTTGAATACGTGTTCCATGAGGAAAATCATTAGGTCCTTTACTTACTCCACCGCTCATTCCAGTTTCCTGAGTGCCTACTTCCGTAGAAACAGCCCAATAATCCCACTGTGGTTCGGAGAAATCCCATCCAAAAACCCTGGAATAAAATTTTGTTGCTTTTTCCGGTTCTTGACTGCTTAATTCAAATCCAACAACTTTTCCCATTTTGAATTCCCCTTTCGAAAAATATAAAATCACTTAACCACAGTAATTCTCTGTTCTCCAATACAACACCTTTTCCTTATTGAATGGAATTGCTATTTTTGGGTAAACTCGGAAGTTTAATTTAACACGTTGAAATCTTTCAGGCCTCCATAAAATGGCCCTATAACGAAAGTATGCGCTGTTCCTTTTTACAGAAAGTCTCCCGATTACTAAAAATTGAGACACGAAGAGCTGCAAAAATTATTCCTCTGCTACTCTGCTATTGTGCTAAAACTATCTGTTACTTTAAATGTTTGTTTACAAACAAGATTAATTTCACTATCGTACTAATACGCACAAGTTGCTTAAACACGTTTAAGCTTTATAAATGGTCTAGGAGGTAATTCAACACGGATGGTATCACCCGGTTTCACTTCTCCACTCTGCAATATAACTCCCATTATTCCTGCTTTTTTTATTAGATTTCCGTCTGAATCCTTATCCAAAACAGCCTTTAAAAGACCCTGTTTAAAATTATCAATTTGAGCACATGGATTGCGTAAGCCTGTTACTTTAATACTTGCAGACTTACCTATAAATAATGTCGTGTCAGTAGGTAATTCAAGAAGATTTATTCCAACAGTTGTTATATTTTCACCCATTTGTCCAGGTTTAATATTAAAACGGTCTGCTAACTCTTTGAATAACTCATTTTGAATTAAATGCACTTGTCTTAGGTTCGGTTGGTTTGGATTTTGTGCAACTCTCGATCGATGTTTAACCGTTGAACCAAAGTGTGCATCGCCTTCGACCCCGAAACCCATCACTAATTTTATTATCTCTTGATTTTCTTTACTAAACGTATGCTTCTTACTTAAACTAACCGCAATGACTGTTCCTAAAATTGAACTCACTTTTTCATCAAACATTCAATCCTCACAGCCTTCCTTTTTTAAACTCTCTGTTTTTCATATTCGATTAAAGTTTAATTATTCCTTTTTCTTCTAACCCGTCCTATAGCTTAAGCACACTTCTTCACAATCCTTCTTAGCACAATATTTACTAGTTAAAGAATTTCCATCAAGAAAAGTGTGCACAGACTTCATTTTTTTATTTTATCTTTATTGTTCTAGCTTTCTTTTAACAGCCCTCAAGCCCTTGATACTCAAGGCTTAATTAATCTGTAATTATCTGATTTAACTCAGTTTATTTACTTGAATCCTGCTGGCAGCGTAGAGGTCAGGGGTTCGAGCCCCCTATTCTCTATACACGAAAACCCTTGCGCTGCAAGGGTTTTTCTTTTTCTCGAAAGTGAATTTTTATTATATGTGTTAAAAAGTTCTTTTCAAAGCGGGGAGCTTCATCTTGTAGAGACCTCTTCAGAATACTCTTCGTGAACAGTACACGAAATTTCTCCTCTATCGTTCCCACTAATAATAATTTCCAATCAATTTGGACAAAGGCCTTCCCATACAACCTGTTGATATTTTGCTAGATCTGTATCTCCTTCTGTGCTTATGAGTAGTACCCGAGAGTTTGAATCCAGTGAAATCTCTTGGCACACTTTCGGGTCGTCTGCTAGTTTTCTTAAGTAGTAAAGGACACCCAATGTTACTGCACCTGACTCTCCCGAGATAACACGCGGATCGCCCTTCATTGGATTCCCGTATACCCGCATTCCTAGGGCAGCAATACTATCATGACAAGATAATGCACCAACAGCATAATGACGCAATAACTCAAAAGCTCTTGTATTCGGTTCCCCACAAGCTAATCCCGCCATAATGGTATTCATTTCTCCAGTGACGATTTCTCTGCTTCCTTCTTTAGTTGAATACGATCGATAATAACAATCAGCTTGATCTGGTTCAACCACGACAATGATTGGAGGATTATCCCGATAATAACGAACCATATATCCAGCAATGGCCGCAGCAAATGAACCAACCCCTGCTTGAAGGAAAATATGCGTTGGTGGTTCTGCATCGTCTTTTTTCAATTGTTCCACAATTTCCGTTGCCATCGAGGCATAGCCCTGCATAATCCAAAGAGGGATTTCCTCATACCCATCCCAAGCAGTATCCTGCACCATTATCCAGCCATTTGTATCAGCTAAATTTGCACATAACCTAACCGTGTCATCATAATTGATTTCTGTAATATCCGCAGTAGCTCCTTCATCGCGGATGGCAGTCAAGCGCTGTATGGACGAACCTTTTGGCAAATAAATGATACATTTATGTCCAAGCTCCCTTGCTGCCCAAGCGACACCTCGTCCATGATTTCCATCTGTAGCTGAAATAAAAGTTAATTCACCTAGCTTTTCTTTGATTTTAGGAGATTGTAATTTTTCGAAGGAAAGATCCTCAATATTCTCACCTAGTTGTTCAGCTAAATATTTCGCAACAGCGTAGATCCCACCCATTACTTTGAACGCATTAAGACCAAATCGTTGGGATTCATCCTTTACCCTTATATCAGCAATGTTTAAGTGCTTAGCTAATTGCTTTAATTGATACAAAGGAGTTTCATTGTAGGATTTATGTGTTTTTTGAAATTCAAGAACTCCATTTATATCTTTTTCTGCAAATGCCGATAATTCCTCTTCGTTATATTCAGGTGAATAAAAGTTGTTTTTCGCAAACCTCATTACGGAATTTACTGTTTTCTGCATTTTAAGAACCTCCTATTATTGTATTGCGATGACCTCTATCTCAATTAGTCATTACCTGCAAGATTGCTAACTACGTCAAGTAATACATTAGCTCCAGCTACTAAGTCTGTATCTTTTGTATATTCCTTAGGATTATGACTAATCCCATCGATACTTGGAACGAAGATCATCGCTGTTGGGCAAACACGAGCCATCATTTGAGCATCATGTCCCGCGCCAGATGTCATTCGTTTTGATTGGAGTCCGCACCCGCTAGCAGCTTGCTCTACCAGTTTAACGATTGTTTCGTCAAAAGAAACTGGCTGAAAACGTACTAGTTGTTCAGAAGTAATGGTTACTTCATCAGAAGAAGCTAGTTCTTTAAGATAGTTTGCAAGTGCTTGCTCCTCATCTTGCAATCTCTGTTCGTTTGGATCACGCAAATCAACAGTGAATGTTGCAAAAGATGGAATGACATTAACAGCATTTGGCTTAAATTCAATCGTTCCAACAGTTGCAACAGTTTGTCCATTAGAATTGTTCGCACGATCACGTAAATATGTGATCACCCGTGCAGCCGCAAGTCCCGCATCACGTCGCATATTAGTTGGTGTAGTACCAGCGTGATTGGCAACACCTTCAATCATAATACGCTGCCATGAAATTCCTTGAAGATTCTCAACAGCACCAATTGGAATCCCCATTTTCTCAAGAATTGGACCTTGTTCGATATGAAGTTCAATATAAGCGTGTGGCTTAATAAACCCAGGGTCCTTCTTGCCAGCATATCCAATACGTTCAAGCTCTTCGCCCAAAAGTGTTCCATCCGTTCCCACCGTTGCAAGTGCCTCATCAACAGGAAGTCCACCAGCAAATACAAGGGAACCCATCATATCAGGGGTATATCGTACACCCTCTTCGTTCGTAAATGCTGCAACTGCAATTGGACGAGTAGGAATAAAACCTGTCTCCTGCAAAGTGTTTATGATTTCAAGCCCAGAAAGGACTCCATAGCATCCATCAAAAATACCAGCGTTAATGACTGTGTCAATGTGAGAACCGATCATAATTGGTGCTTCATTTTTGTTTTCGGGACTATACCAAATGCCAAAGATATTACCGATTCTATCGATCATAACCTCCAATCCAGATTCCTTCATCCAAGTAACAAATAGGTCCCGGCCTGCTTTGTCTGCATCTGATACGGCTAATCTAGTAAGTTTGTTGTCATTGTCCCGACCAATTCGGCCAAGTTCTTGAAGTCGGTTGAGTAGGCGGTCCGATTTGATTGATAGATTTAAACTAGTAAATGTCATGCTCAGCTCCCCTTTTAAAATGAAAATAAAACAGATGTGAAGAAATTATAATTTTGATGATTAATTTTCTTAAATGCAACAATTGTGTTAATATTAAGATAATATTCGTTAGAATAATACTATTATTGAATAGAAAAATATAAATATATTGAGGTTTTAGTTATGCAAATGAAAAACTTCATGATAGATGAAAGCTTAAAAGAGCTTACCAAACATCATACAGTCGTTATGCCGATAGCATGTTATGAGACTACCATAAAACAAAATATACATGGCTATATTCCACTTCATTGGCATGACGAAATTCAATTTGTGTTAATCGTAAAAGGGGAAGCCATTTTTCAAGTTAATGAAGATCAGATAGTTGTTCGAGAAGGCGATGGACTGTTTATAAATAGTGGATGCTTACACAAGGCACAAGAAAAAGATCAGTCGGGTTGTATTTATATTTGCTTAAATATTTCACCTCACTTTGTTTTAGCGCAAGAACTATATACTCCTTATGTAAAGCCCTATATTCAAGCTACGAATTTCCCTTACTTATATGTAGATGCAAATCAGCTTTGGGGGAAAAACATTTTAAATGCAATTATGGAAATACATCAATATATTGAGCAAAAACCAGCGTACTATGAAATTGATATATCGATGCAGCTAACATTCATTTGGAAAAATTTAATCGTGAATGGTATTCAACTAGAATATGTTCAGACAGAAATAGTAAAGGGCCATAGAATGAAACAAATGTTAAGTTATATACATCAGCATTATCCAGAAAAAATAATGCTGGAGGATATTTCAAAGGCTGGTCAACTAAGCCGTTCTGAATGCTGTCGATATTTCAAGCGGTATTTAAATAGTACACCTTTAAATTATGTGAAAGATTATCGAATCCAAAAAAGCTTATATCTACTACAGCAAGGTGATCTTAATGTTACCGAAGTTGCTTATCAAGTTGGTTTTAATAGTACAAGCTATTTTATTGATCTATTCAGAAATTCCATGAACATGACTCCATATGCATACAAAAAATTAAGATAAATAATCCATACCGCCCTTTCGGAACCTCGTTGATCATCTTTGAATTAAGTTTTACCTATCAAAAAGACAAGGAAAATACTCACCGTGCTCCCGCACCGTGAGTATTTTTTATCCATGAAGCAGGACTCATGAAGCGTATTCGAAGAAGCATGCCGCCAAGGTCGAGCTGACAAAGGTGAGAACTTGCTGCCGCAAGTTCTCTTAATTGAAGCTATGAAGATTAGGGATTAAGCCCTTTGTAACATTCTTTTTTCTTAAGTGTGATTAAAGGTTTATATGGGGATAGGACTATATTACTGAATATTCAGTAATATTTGAAAATGAAAAAATACGATTATATAATGATCTTAACTACAAGAATCTCTTACTTTTAAATCGTAGGAATTAAAGGAGGGATTTACCCTAAATAGGAACGGATCTAGCAAAACGACCATAACAAGATTTATAGTGTACTAACTTATAAGGAGGTTCTCTAATGAAAAAAATGTTTATCTTTCTCGCGGCTGTTTTATTAATATTTTCTAGCGCACTTACATATCAACAAAATGAAGTGTCTGCAAAAGACTCAACCGCATTAAATATCCATTTTAACTCGATAGTTGTGGATAGCCATAATGATACGATGATGAAGGTTGTTGATCCAAATACATGGCTGCCAACGACCGATATTAAAAATAATACTCCATTCCATATTGATATCCCAAAACTCCATGAGGGAGGGCTAAAAGTTCCGTTTTTTGCTGCTTATACATCTGGGTACTACGGAAATAATCCCCGCAGCATAAGCAGGACATTAGCTTTAATTAATGCTCTCTACTGGACTGAGGACAGGAATTCAGATATTTTCAGTATCACCCCTTCTTTAAAGGAAATTGAGAAAGCCGTTCAGAATGGAAAAATCGCTGCTGTACCAACGATTGAAGGAGCATATTCCTTAGAGGAACATAATGCGATTGGCTTACTTCATCAATATTACGACCTTGGGGTAAGAGCAGTAGGATTTACCTGGAACTATTCAAATGCCTTAGGGGAAGGAGCAAACCGAGCATATGGGGATCCTAATAGAACCCCTTCTCAAGGCGGGTTGACAGAACTGGGTAAAAAAGTCGCAGAAGAAATGAATAAACTTGGAATGATCATTGACGTTTCGCATATGTCTGAAAATACGTTTTGGGATGTTATAAAGGTTTCTAAAGCTCCGATTATTGCGAGTCACTCTGCAGTCCATTCATTAAGAAATCATCAGCGAAATTTAACTGATGACCAGCTTATGGCATTAGCTAAAAATGGAGGGGTAGTAGGCATTGTTTTTTATCCAGAATTTTTGACGTATGAGTATCCTGCAAAACCAAACCATATAAAGGACTATGCAGATCATATTGATTATGCTGTTAAATTGATTGGCATCGATCATGTAGCACTTGGCTCTGATTTTGATGGGGGGCCACTGCCATCCGATATAAAAGATTCTTCGGAATTGTATAAGGTAACAGAGGAATTAGTGAAAAGAGGTTACACTAAACAAGATCTTGAGAAATTATTAGGGCAGAATACACTACGTGTGTTAAAAGAAGTAGAAAAGGCAGCTGCACATACCCCTGACAATGTTGGCCAAAAGATTTCTGTTATCCCGGCATTCAAAATGGGTGAAGTGATTCAAAGCAATACACCTCTTTTGAAAGCTACTATCGTACGCGATAAAGGATCTAAATTAGATGAGGCCAGTATCCGTGTAATCGTTGATGGCATTGAATTTAAGCCAAATTTTGATAAAGAAAATTCAACCCTCTTCTTCCAGGTGAAAGAACCATTAAAAGAAAAATTCCATGTAGTTACGTTCGAAGTTGCAAATAATGCAGGTAAAATTACCAGAGAAACCAGAATTTTCTACGTTGATCAATAAAGCTTCAGGGTTTATTTAAAGAAAAGGTTGGAGAACACGTGCAGATGCATTGTGTTCTTCTTTTTTTGATTGAATCAGGTATCAATCCCTCATACTGATAGGCGTAAAATAATCCCTTGGTTTGTTTCTGAGGCAAACACCACATATTCCGCTATGGAGTCATGCCTGGATAAAATTGTTTTTTGCTATCATTGCTTGCCTTTTACATTATGGATTTGAAATCGAATCTGTCGTTCAAGGAATATTAGTAACTGGGGCTACAGTGATATCTAGAGATTTAATACACAATACCATTTACGGAATTCACGCACAGAAAAGCGGCATGAAGTGGGATCCTAATAAAGGAGTATTTATTCCAAAAGAAGAAAAAAAGGAGAATGATAGTAAAAAAACTACTGGTTAACCCTTACAATCTAAGTAAATTTACTTAAAGATTATTAGGACAATGTATATTCATCCTTCTTACTAATAAATTTTAAAGACAAAGTTTATTAAAGGGGGAATGGATATGACCATGCCTGAACACTCACCAGATCATTACACTCAAATTAATCCAGTGATGTTCGTTACACGCTCATTAGATGAAATTCGTTTTTGGTCGAGGATCATGAAGGAGCATTCACTATTTCTCAGATTAGGGTTCAGATGTGAGGATACACAATTAATTGCGGAGGCAAATCAGTTTTATCATATTTTTGAACAGATCGAACAGCAATCTCATGCTTTTACAAATCAAACGACTCCTGATCAAATAAGAAGGTTTAATACCCAAGTCATGCAGGCTGCAACGAATATTTTTGCCTTTAAGCGGAAGGTGTTAGGATTAGTACTTTCTTGCAAATTACCAGGGGCAAATAATTTTCCCCTTTTAATTGATCACACAAGCAGGGAAGCCAATTATTTTCGAAAACGATTAATTGAATTAAATGAAGGGAAATTGAAAGCACTGCCTGATGCAATCATTAAGGAGAATGTTTTCTTCTTGAGGATCATGGCTGATCATGCCCAATTCATCGGACATCTTCTCGATCCGTCAGAAAGAAAGCTAGTTGATTTGGCCCGAAATTTCAGCAATGATTTTGATCAATTAGTTTTTCAAGCAAGAGATTTAGAATCTATGAAGCCGCAGTCTCAGACTGTTCCTCTTCTAGATCAATTCCTTGATCAGAATCGTGTGTCTGTTGCTTCACTGAAGGACTTTAAGAAAACGGCAAGAGATTTAATTGAGGAATGTAAAATAAAAAGTATTATCCACCCATTATTAGCAGATCATGTCTTCCGCGAAGCTGAAAGATTCCTAGAAATTATCGATATGTTTGAGGCACATCTCACAGGAGAAAAGCCACGAACTATTTAATAAATGATATGAGGGGCAATCTTCATAGAAAAAGTCTAACGGACTCAGCTTTCTATTTGCTAATCCGTTAGACTATTTTTATCGTTTAATGATTTTTGAGTTGGTCCTGTAACAGAGTTTGGTTCAACATGGACATGTACCGTATAGACACCATGTTCCTGTATGAGTACGTTCTCGACAATGGTTGAAATATCATGAGCTTCCTGTAGGTGTAATTTTGAATTAACGAGGATTACGATATCGACAACCGTATTATTCCCGTAATTTCTAGCTCTAATTTCTTTTATTCCTTTTACCCCAAAGGTATTTAGAATTGTTGTTTTATAGTCCTCTAATAATTTTTCATCAAAGCCGTCTGTCAAATGATGTGAGGCTTCTCGGAAAATCTCCCAAGCTGTTTTACAAATAAGAATACCCACTATCATGGCTGCAAGTGGGTCAAGCCATGGTATATGAAATTGGGACCCGATTATCCCAACTGCCGCTCCAATACTTACCCAGGCATCGGATAAATTATCCTTAGCAGCAGCCATAACAGATTGACTATTAATTTTATTAGCAAGCTTAAGATTATATCGATAAACACCAAACATGACCACAGCGCAAAAAATTCCTGTCCACGCTGCAATTAAATCTGGCGCTTTCTTTTCCATATCGAAGAAAGAGTGAGCAGCCCCATACAGCACTTGAATCCCAACTGACACCATAATAAAGGAAGCTACTAATGTTGCCACACCTTCCGCCTTCCAATGCCCATATGGGTGGTCATCGTCAGGAGGCTTTCGGGAAAGCTTCAATCCAATGAGGACAGCCGTTGAAGCAATAATATCCGTCACATTATTCAATCCATCTGCCTTTAGAGCTTCAGAGTTGGTCGCAGCTGCAATAATCAGCTTTAGCAAAGATAAAATAATATAAGCACTGATACTAACTATAACTCCACGTTCACCCATCTTTAGTTGTTCGTATCTTAGTTTCTCCATGGCTACTCCCCTTCTCTTATCCCTCCCATATCTTATCAACTGTTCTGTATGTGGGTCTAGAGCAACGATTTTTCATCATTATATAAAAATAACGAATGGGCAAAAAAGTTGAGCTAGGGAAAATCTAGATACATTTGCCCCAAATGAACAAAAAAAAGCTAATCACATGGTTCCGATTAGCTTTTTGTTCTTTATAGATTATTTAAGAATTCTTTTACTTGCTCTGGCGTTTTTGCATTAGCACTATGCAAATGAGCAAGCTTTTCGCCATTTTTAAAAACTAATAAAGATGGGATTCCCATTACTGATTGTTCCTCAGAAATTTCCGGGAATTCATCTCGATCAATAGTAAACCATTTCTTATCGGGATTCTCCTCTATGATATCGTTAATAAACATATCTAATCGTTTGCAATCAGGGCACCAAGTAGTTGTAAAAATGCCCACAGAAAGCTCATCATTTGTTATTTGCTCACGATATTCTTGCTGCGATTTTACTTGTTTCATTTTTTTCCCTCCTACATTTCCCATTAAAGTCAAAAAGGGAAGGGATTGATTATAATCCCCTCCCATTTATTGATTCTTATCGAATCGTTTTTAATGCACCGCTCCAAGCGTTTACTTGGTCAAGCATGTCATTAACATTATTGAGGTGTAATTCAGCTGGTTTGAATTCAGACATATTTTCAAAATCAGTAAATAATGACAATGTTGGATGTGTACGAACATCAGCAATCAATAATTCTCCCATGATGCCGCGTAAATGTTCTGCTGCACGAGCTCCACCAGTTGAACCATAGCTTACAATACCTGCTGCTTTATTGTTCCATGCTTCACGTGCAAAATCAAGTGCATTTTTTAATGCTCCAGTAATACTGTGATTGTATTCTTGAACGATGAATACGAATCCATCTAAGTTAGCAAGCTTTTCATTCCATGCTGCGATTCCAGGTTCTGTACCATCTGTTGTTCCTAAGAATGGCAGATTAAAGTCTGCAATATCTACGATTTCATAATTTGCATCTCCACGTTTGTCTGCAATTCCTTTTACCCATTCTCCAACCTGCGGGCTTACACGTCCTTGACGTGTGCTTCCTAAAATAATTCCGATGTTTAATTTAGTCATTGTATTTTCCTCCTTCTGATCTGTTCCACCAAATAGTCTGTTTAAAAAACCCATTTTCCTGCACCACCTATATTATTATGTCGTTTTTAAAAAAGTTTATTAAAGCATCAACCCCTTTAAATTGGCATTGTGCTCTGCCTTTTTGTTCCTTATTTTCGCTATCAGTTTATTGTGAGGTTCAAGCTTTATTATTACCGTGATCCACTTAAAAAATTATTGTTATTGCAGTACTTTTACTAGTTTTTCAAATATAAATTCAACTTATTCATCTACCTTTCAAG
>NZ_JBALPC010000222.1:0-6334 GCF_036965225.1 Bacillus sp. JJ1474
CACTTTATCTTATAGGGTACGTTATACTTTTTTTAAAAGATTACTAGGTGTCATATATTTGTTCCTACCAATCTATAAGGAGGAAGAAGATTGGAGGTTTATTTAGATATTATTTGGGCTTTAAATCTTTTATTTGATAGCCTGTTGCTTTACTTAACTGCTGTTATCTTAAAAAGGGATATAAGGCTTTGGAGGCTTTTTACAGGGGGATTAATTGGGTCTGCCATAATTTTGTTATCCCTTACTCCATTGAACACGTTCTCATCACATCCATTTGCTAAATTGTTATTCTCTATTTTCATGATTTTAACAGTGTTTGGTTATAAAAGGCTTCGCTACTTTATTAACGGTTTGATGACTTTTTATTTAATAACGTTTTTAATTGGCGGAACACTGATCGGTGTGCATTATTTTATCAAATTTGACTTTCAGCTTTCTTCCTCGGTTATGCTTGCAAGTGTTAAAGGGTTTGGGGATCCAATCAGCTGGGTATTTGTATTAATTGGTTTTCCATTAGCCTGGCATTTTTCTAAACGTAATATGGATCAAATTGAAATGACAAAAATCCAATATGATACTTTAATTAAGGTCATTGTTTCAATAAATGGTGAAATATTCAGGTTTAAAGGTCTAATTGATAGCGGAAACCAGCTTTATGATCCAATTACTAAAATGCCCGTCATGTTTATTTCATTAAAAAACAGGGTTGAGGAATTTCCAGAGGATATAGTAAAAATGGCCCGAAATCCAGAAAATATCATTCTAGGTGAGGAAATGATATCTTCAGATTGGGAGTACAGAATGAGAATTGTTCCATACAAAGTAGTTGGACAAGAACACCAGTTAATTATTGCAATTAAGCCTGATTACATTGAATTAGAAAAAGAAAATGAATTAATGAAGGTAGAAAAAGGTCTTATTTCTTTTTCAATGCAGCAGCTGTCCGCAGATGATGCATTTCAATGCATTGTACATCCTAAGATGCTTACGACTACAAAAAAGGTTAATACAGAGGCATATGTAAAGCATGCATAGTAACACATTTCTATTTAGGAGGAGGATATTTCATGAAACGGTTAAAACTTCGCTTATCATACTATTGGTATAAATTATTAATGAAGCTTGGACTTAAAACGGATGAAGTATATTATATTGGCGGAAGCGAAGCATTGCCCCCTCCTCTTAGCAAAGAAGAAGAGGAACTGTTATTAGAAAAACTTCCGAATGGTGATAAAGCAGCAAGATCCATTTTAATTGAAAGAAATTTAAGGCTAGTTGTTTATATAGCTAGGAAATTTGAAAATACAGGAATCAATATTGAGGATTTAATTAGTATTGGCACCATTGGCCTTATTAAGGCTGTTAACACCTTTAATCCCGAAAAGAAAATAAAGCTTGCTACATATGCGTCACGGTGTATAGAAAATGAGATATTAATGTATTTAAGAAGAAATAATAAAATTCGTTCAGAGGTTTCCTTTGATGAGCCATTAAATATTGATTGGGATGGAAATGAATTGCTTTTATCAGATGTATTAGGTACGGAGGAAGATATTATTACTAAGGACCTCGAAGCAAATGTAGATAAGAAACTCTTATCAAAAGCATTGCATCAGTTATCTGATAGAGAAAAGCAAATTATGGAACTGCGGTTTGGACTAGGAACTGGGGAAGAGAAGACCCAAAAGGATGTAGCTGATATGCTGGGCATTTCACAATCGTATATTTCAAGATTAGAAAAGCGAATAATAAAGCGGCTTAAAAAAGAATTTAATAAAATGGTATAGAGCTGTAAATTTATTATTTCGAAAAAAATTATTTTTATAAAAAAAATGCAGGATTAAAGCTTGAATCCATCGTGTTTTTCTAAATTATGTGTTTGAGTCAAACTTCTAGCCGTGCATATTTTTCCTCCTCAAGGAAATACTGTTTTTTGTACAGCAGCTCCTATGAGGAGGGAAAGAATTGACTCGAAATAAAGTAGAAATTTGCGGTGTTGATACATCAAAGCTTCCAGTTTTGAAAAACGAAGAAATGAGAGAACTCTTCAAGCAAATGCATAAGGGGGATATAACCGCACGGGAAAAACTCGTTAACGGTAATTTACGCCTAGTTCTCAGCGTTATCCAACGCTTTAATAACAGGGGTGAATTTGTTGATGACCTATTCCAGGTCGGCTGTATCGGTCTAATGAAGTCTATTGATAATTTTGATTTAAGTCAAAACGTTAAGTTTTCCACCTATGCTGTTCCCATGATAATAGGCGAAATTAGAAGATATTTGCGTGATAATAATCCGATACGCGTCTCTCGTTCATTAAGGGATATTGCTTACAAGGCATTGCAAGTAAGAGAACGATTGATGAGTAAAACATCGAGAGAGCCGACAGCAGTTGAAATTGCGAAGGAGCTTGATGTGCCGCATGAGGAAATTGTATTTGCTTTAGATGCAATTCAAGACCCTGTGTCCTTGTTTGAACCCATTTATAATGATGGGGGAGATCCAATTTATGTGGTGGATCAATTAAGTGATGAGAAGAGTAAGGATATTCAATGGATTGAGGAAATAGCGTTAAAAGAAGGAATGAGAAGGTTAAACGATCGGGAAAAGCTAATTCTGCGAAAACGCTTTTTTCAAGGGAAAACTCAAATGGAAGTTGCTGAAGAAATCGGCATCTCCCAAGCACAAGTTTCGAGACTTGAGAAAGCTGCCATCAAACAAATGAATAAAAATATTCAAAGCTAAGCTGCCGTTTTGGCAGCTTATTCTTTTTTCTATTAATAGATACGATAATTTATTATGGATAGTCATATATATTCTATATCGATGCGAAATGATGGGAGTGGGAGGAAATGATAAGAATATCAGAATTCCAAATGAAGGATGTCATAAATGTAGCAAATGGAAAGAAGCTTGGCAATGTTGGGGATATAGATATCAATGTTCAAACCGGGAAAATTAATGCTGTTATTATTGGGGGAACTGGGAAGGTTTTAGGTTTTTTTGGCCGGGATGAAGATATGATTATTCCTTGGAAAAATATCCTTAAGATTGGGGAAGATGTCATCCTTGTGCGTTACCAGAATGGTAATATGGAGAAAGATGTCGATGAAGATGTGTAAATAATGTCTTTTAACTGTGAAGAGTGGCTATATTATGGTAAACTATAGAAAAATATAATGGGGTTTAATAAATGGAACCATTTATTTTGAAAAAAAGCGAGTATTTTGTTATTAATGAATGGGCTGAGAAGTTTCCCGGTTTACGTGCGGGATTTACGAGTAAAAATGGCGGAGTTAGTGAAGGCGCTTATTCCTCTTTGAACCTTGGGCTCCATGTAAATGATTCAGTGCAATCTGTTAGACAAAACCGGGAACATATGGCTGAAAGATTAGGATTCCCACTTCATACATGGGTGAGTGCAGAACAAACACATGACATACACATAGAAAAGGTAAATAGAGAAAACGGCGGGAGAGGCTCTTTACTTTATGAGGATTCCTACAAAGCAACAGATGGCTTTTTTACAGCAAATTCTGGACTGCTGCTAACCTTATGCTACGCCGACTGTGTACCCCTTTATTTCTGTCATGAAAAGACTGGAGCAATTGGTGTTGCCCACGCGGGCTGGAGGGGAACAGTCAATGGGATTGCCAGCGAAATGGTTTCAATGTTTAAGAAAGAAAATATGGACATTGAAGGAATTCATGCAGTAATTGGACCATCCATTTGCGGTAAATGTTATATTGTTGATAATCGTGTTATATCAATAATAGACAAAAACCTAGCCGATTACCATCCTAAACCTTATACTCAAATAGAGGATAATCAATATTTTCTTGACTTAAAGCAATTAAATAAAGATATTCTAATTAAATCAGGCGTCATGGAAAAAAACATAATCGTAACAAATTTATGCACCAGCTGTGAAAACAAAGATTTCTTCTCGCACCGAAGAGACAAAGGGAAAACAGGAAGAATGATGAGTTTTATTGGCTGGAAGGAGGATTTCTAGTTTTAAATGAAGGTCATTGAAAATCTAAAAAAAATTCAAATGAAAATAAAAAATGCTTGTGAAAGATCTAATCGAAATATTGAAGATATTAAGATTATCGCTGTAACCAAATACGTATCGACTGAACGCGCCCTTGAAGCGCTTGATGCGGGTGTTATCCATTTAGGAGAAAATCGAGATGATGGACTCCTAGAGAAATGGGAAGTGATCAAGGACAAGCCGGTATGGCATTTTATTGGTGCTTTACAAACTAGAAAAGTGAAAAATATCATTGGCATAGTTGACTATATTCACTCTCTTGACAGATTGTCGCTTGCTCAAGAAATAAATAAGCGTGCAAACAAGCAAATAAAATGTTTTATACAAGTCAATGTATCAGGTGAAGAATCAAAGCAGGGAATTCATCCTGAAGAGGTTAAGAAGTTTATTGAGGAGTTAAGTCAGTATCCAAATATTCTTGTATGTGGTTTAATGACAATGGCTCCGCTAACTTCTGATGAACAACTGCTAAGATCATGTTTTCAAAAACTTAAAAAACTGCAGATTGACATTCAACAGATGGAATTAGATTACGCACCTTGTCATGAGCTATCGATGGGTATGTCAAATGACTTCGAGATTGCTATTGAAGAAGGAGCGACAATGGTCCGGATTGGAACCGCTCTTGTAGGAAACGAGGAATAGGAGGTTTGTAAAATGAGCATAAAATCAAAGTTTAAAACATTTTTCTTCTTAGATGATGAATATGATGATAGACAAGAAGAATATATGGAAGAAGAGCCCGAACAAAAACAGCCTCAATCTCAAAAACAGCCCGTGCAGAAGAATAATGTCGTCAGTCTTCAAAGTGTGCAAAAATCATCAAAGGTTGTATTAATTGAACCACGTGTGTATGCAGAAGCACAGGACATTGCTGACCAATTGAAAAACAGAAGAGCAGTTGTTGTTAACCTACAAAGAATCGATCGGGACCAGGCAAAAAGAATTGTAGACTTCTTAAGTGGAACCGTCTATGCGATTGGCGGGGATATACAGAAAATTGGGACTGATATTTTCTTATGCACCCCTGATAATATTGAGGTTTCAGGTAATATTTCTCAAATCATGCAAGAAACTGAATTCGAAAGTTCGAGGTGGTAATATTTAATGGGTATTATACTTAGTGTGTTAACATCGATTATTTACTATTATTCATGGGCATTAATCATCTATATTTTATTGTCCTGGTTTCCAAATGCTAGGGAGTCAGGAATTGGGCAATTTTTAGGAAGAATTTGTGAACCTTACTTAGAACCGTTCAGAAAAATAATTCCACCACTTGGTATGATTGATATATCTCCAATTGTGGCTATTTTAGTTCTACGCTTTGCATCAAGCGGATTGCACCAGTTGTTCGTTTGGATTGCATAATTTGAAAGCTACAGGGCTCTTTCCAAGGCCCTTTTTTGTTTTCTTATTCCAGAGGGGCAGTAAAATGAAAACAAAGGATGCTACTTAAAGGAGTATTGTAAGTAAATGTCTATTTACCAGCACTTTCGTCCAGAAGAAAAAGGTTTTATTGATCAAGTTCTTAACTGGAAGAACTCCGTGGAAATTACATATGCACCGAAATTAACTGATTTTCTTGATCCAAGAGAACAGGAAATCATCAGACAATTAATTGGAATTAATAATGATGTAAAGATACAGTTGTTTGGCGGCTTTGATATGGCTGAGAGGAAGCGTGCCTTGTTATATCCAGAGTACTTACAGCCAGAGGATGAAGACTTTCAAATATCTTTATATGAAGTTGAATATCCGAAAAAGTTTGTTAACTTGGAACATCCTCAAGTGCTTGGCAGCCTAATGTCTCTTGGGCTAAAAAGGATGAAATATGGTGATATCCTTCTTGAAGATGATCGGATACAGTTTTTAGTAACTAGAGACATTGAACACTATATTTCTACGCAATTGAACACAATTGGCAAGGCCTCTGTCAGTTTAGTGAAACTGCCATTAGCCAGTGCCCTTCAGTCGAACGAAATTTGGTCTGAACAATCTGTAACTTCAACATCTTTACGGTTAGATACAGTTGTTTCTGCTATTCATAATATTTCAAGGCAGAAATCTCAAACTTTAATTCAACAGGGTCTTACTAAGGTGAATTGGACTTTAATTGAAAATCCATCTTTTGAAGTGAGAGAAAGTGATATAATTTCAATTAGAGGGTATGGCCGTGCAAAAATTATCTCTTTAGAAGGAAAAACGAAAAGAGATAAATGGAAAATCACCGCGGGAAAACAAAAATAATTATTAATATTGCAGGATTTTGCTACAAGT
>NZ_JBALPC010000223.1:0-6545 GCF_036965225.1 Bacillus sp. JJ1474
ACATTAAATATAACGTAAATTAAGTTTGCGAAATAGTAATTATAGGGGGTGTATTAAATGAGTAGAGACACAAAGAATGTAATTTTGCTTGTTTTAGGGTTAATATTAGTAGCATTATCGAGATTCCCTATTATGTCGCAACCGATAGCCATATTAGTTGGGATAATCGGAGCAATTGTAATCATCTTCTCAGCTATTCTATTATATAGGACTAAAAAGAACAAAAACGAAGTTAATAATTGAATCTTTTATTTATGTGTCTTGTTCAATTCACAAGTGCTTAATAAGACATTTTAGATTTACAGTGTCAAAAAACTCTATAAACAATAAAAAAGGTGTGTCAAAACTGTTGTCAGTTTTCACCCTATTTTTATTGTCATTTTTGTGAAATGCACCTCAAAACTGAACGGTTTACTTATATAGGTGGCGGTCTTTTGGTAACTGTGAAGCCTATATTGTTTTAAATCGAATACACTTTACTAGGAGGTGCGCAAATTGAATAAAATCCTTATGCAAGTAAGCAGATATTTTTTAGGTGTTGTTTTCTTGGGGGCAGGTTTAAATGGTTATGCTGTTATCTTTGGATTAGATCCAATTGTACCAACAAGTCCTCAAGCCATGGCATTATTCGAATTTAAATATCTTTTAATTGTGGAAAAATCTTTAGAGGTTATATGTGGAATTTTACTCTTATTCAATCAATTCACCCCATTGGCCATTGCAATTTTATCCCCAATCGTAGTAAACATTTTCTTACTTCATTTGTTTCTGGACCATTCGTTACTCCTTTTAGCAGTAGTGCTAACCATCGCTCATGGTTATTTGATGTTTTATTATAGAAAAAACTTTACGAGTATATTCGAGAGAAAAGCAAAACCTTCTATTGAATAAGATTTAACTTTTTTCAACACACTCACCAAAAAGTGTTTGTAGATAAATCAAGATAATATATGGTGTAGAATGGCGTTTCCTTAATTTTTTGGGGAACGATTTTTGTCGTTTAGAAAGTTTGAATAAAAAATTACTGAAAAGTGCTGATTCTACGCAACTGGGCAATTATGCCGTAATGAATGACATTCAAAAAGAAGGAATTTTTGATTGAAAAGCAAATCCCTATTAGAGAGCGAGGAAATAGATCGAGGTGTTTAAAATAAGGAAATTCTTTGAATACAATTGGCAGATAAGAGATGAATGGTTTCATTGGTGTGAGCAGCTGACGGCAGAGGAGTTAAATAAAAAACGTGTTGGGGGTGTAGAAAGTATACTATATACACTTTTTCACGTTATTGATGTGGAATATAGCTGGGTAAGGGGGATTCAAAAAAAAGAGGATAGAGTATTCAAGTTTAGTGATTACGATACCCTTCAAAAGGTTAAATCTCTCTCGGATGAACTGCGAAAGGAAATAAGAGATTTTTTAGAGACAAATATTGGCTATATAAAGGATGATATTGTGAGTGTTCCATGGGACCATGACAAGTATACAACTGATGAAATTTTACACCATATTGTCGCCCACGAAATTCATCATATTGGTCAACTTTCTGTTTGGTCAAGGGAATTAAATTTTGTTCCAGTCCAAGCGAATTTTATTGGGAGGAAATTGAATTTCACTGGGGTTAATACGAGTAATCCATTTGATTAAACTGAATGCTCGTAATTTAATAAAACTTTTTGGAGGGGCATTCATGTTAAACAATTAAGGATTTAATTTATGGGTGGATAATTATGATAAGACGGTTCAGGCTAGTGAAGAAACTAACCGCTATCCTTTCGCTGGCTACAAAAAGATTCTTAACACTATTTTTAATGAAGTCATGAAAAAAAGAACTCTAAAGTTTTAGACATTGGGTTTGGGACAGGAGTATTGACAAGTAAATTATATGAAAATGGACATCAAATAGATGGCTTAGATTTTTCATCAAAAATGATTTCAATTGCTAAATCTAAAATGCCGAAAGCAAATTTAATAGAATGGGATATTTCAAATGGAATTCCTCCTGAGTTTCAAAATAATAAATATGAAACAATTGTAAGCACGTATACATTGCATCATTTAAAAGACGAAGCAAAAATATCATTCATAAAAACTCTGCTATCCGTTCTTAAAGAAAATGGTAAGTTATTTATTGGCGATATATCTTTTGAAACAAGGGAGAATCTTGAAGAATGCCGGCGAAAGAGTATTGATTACTGGGATCATGATGAATGTTATTTTGTGTTTAATGAGATCCATTCATCATTAAAGAATGATTGTAATTGTGAATTTTATCCGCTTTCTCACTGTGGCGGAGTAATAGTCATAACAAAGCGATAATGTAAAAGTATTATAAAGGACGGGCAAGTTATTCTGGCCGGATTAGTTCAACCGTATAGAGTTTGTCCAATCATCATTACTTGTTTCTGAATACCATACAGCATCTTGTACAGAAAAGAGGTGAATTGGTGGGAATTCGGCGATGTACTTGCAATGGGGTTGCGACTGCTACAATAATCCCTATAGATGTTAGAATTAACGGAGTTGAGCACACAGGCACGATAACAATAAATGCAAATATTTGTTCTAACTGCCAACTAAATGAAAGCTTTATCAATTTTTCATATAGGGATGATGTAAACGTTGAAAATAATTTCAGCTTTACATCTCAACCTGTTGCAGCCCCATCTTGTAGATTTGGGGAAGAATCGGAGTTTTTACAAACCTCCGCAACAGGAACAACGGATGGTGAAACATTCAGTGGGGAATCAGTATTATCCTCGTTTGGATTAGGTGTGGACGGTGCTGCCAATGTTTTTATTAGAGGAATCAATCTAGTAGATGAAGATGGAGACACGTTTGTTCAGGAAAGTGATATTATCATTGATACAGGAAGAGTCCTCTCCTGTGATTCAGTTTAGCAAAAAAACAGCATATGTATAATGCAGTAGATGCTGAAAAGGGATCTGCAGTTGAGGAGCAGGTGTGAAGTCTGCTCCTCATTTAATTCTTGAATAGATTAATATCCAGAAAGTCGTTGATATATTGATACTATCATATCACTAATGTTCGTTAATATTTCGTACTGGTTTCCGTCCTCAGGCAATGATGATAATCCTCCACTGTCCATCCCGTTTACTTGAAGATACTTGTATAGCTCGGAACCGTATATCCATCCATCTATCCTCCAATTAACCTAATGAATAGTGGTTAGCAGTCAAGACAATGGGGTGGTTCTAACGAAAATATCGCATTAATATGATGGATTTCCAAATTTAAGCACCGTTAAAATTTCATCCTCCGTGCCATCGGTTCGACAACCCAGTCCATCAATCCTTTCAAAAATGCCCAAATCCATCTTGATTTCAGCGGAAGATGCTTATTATAGAAGAACGTGTATTCAATGTCTTGAATAGCCCTGCGCAATTTGGGAAAAGGACATATGTTCGTCTTGTAGAGCAAGCTTAGCTGCTTCCGCTCCCATAAACGAAGCCGTTTCATCTTTAACAAAATGCCGCTTCTTCACCCCAGATTTTTTTTCCGACCAGCCATCCTCTGCACCAATCATTTGATCAATTTCTGAAGCCGTTACTAACCGTTTCGGCAAATAGGACCCGATTCCCTGTATCCTTACATTTCGTTTCATGATGTCACACCTCATGTTTAGATCATTCGTATAAAAATAAAATAACAGATACAATTAGAAATTACTTTAAAATTTTCAAAAAAATGCATGTTACAATTTATTACCTTCATATAAGGCATTATTGCTATTTGTATGCAAAGGTTTACCTTGTTGTACTTAAATAAGCACTTCATAAGAGGGGCTTTCTAAATAAGTTAATATTCTCCAATCCCTTCTCCAACAGCTTGTTCTTGTGATATACTACTTGAGTTAATAAGAAAGTGGAGGATTTCATGAGCAAAGACTCTAAAGCAAGACAAACAACAGGAAAATTACTATTATTTAACCCGACAGGTGAGTATTATTTTGCAAAAGGCTTGAAGGCTTACCACAAAAGGGATCTTTATAAAGCAAAAAAATATTTACAGCGCGCGGTACAGCTAGAGCCCTATGAGCCCATGATTGTCTGCCAATTAGCTGTTATTTGTTCGGAATTAGGTGAGTACCAGCAGGCGAATAAGCTTTTTCTGGAAATTATTGAAGAGCTTGATGCGGATATGGTGGAATGCCATTATTTTCTTGCCAATAACTATGCTCATCTAGGTTACTTTAAGGATGCTTATCACCATGCGAATTTATATATGGAATTAGACGAGGATGGAGAATTTGCCGAGGAAACGCTCGATCTTCTCGAACTGCTGACGATGGAAGCGGAAGATATGGATGAGATGCTTTACGAGCAGGATGATCTCATTACGAAACAGGAGGAGGCCAGAGAACTGTTGGAATCTGGTCATTTTCCAAAAGCCGTTGAAATTCTGAACTCTGTCATAGATGAATATCCCGAATATTGGTCGGCTTATAACAATTTGGCCCTTGCCTATTTTTATCTCGGAGAAATCCAAAAGGCTGCTGATATTCTAGACAAGGTTTTTGAAGAAAATCCAGGGAACCTGCATGCTTTGTGCAACAAGCTTGTTTTTGCCTTTTACGAGCGGGATTATAAGGAAGTAAAGGCGCTTAAAGAGGTCCTGAAAAAAATCAAACCATTATCCATTGAGCACCAATTTAAGCTTGGGGCAACACTAGCATTAATTGGCGAGTACGAATCCGCTTTTTCTTGGCTTAGAAGGCTTCAGAAAAAAGGCTTTGATGGAGATGGGGCTTTTTATTATTGGCTGTCCTATGCTGCCCATTTTACCGGGAGAGAACAAATCGCAAAATCAGCCTGGGAAAAAGCGGTTGAATTAAATCCAGATAAAGCTGGCTTCGAGCCTTGGAATGATGAAAAGGAGCAAAAAAGCGGATTTGAAAATCATCATGCTTCCATCCTTAAAAAGCTGGATAGTGAACATATTGAAGAGCGTCTATTTGCCCTGTTCTTAACGGCCATGTCAGATGGAAAAGAACAACTGCTGGCTTCAAAGGAAATGAATCAAAACTTTAAATTCTCCCATTTGGAGAGGGAATATGTATCCTTTATCCGTAAGGGAGGAAAATCAACCCCCATTCATGATGTTGCCGCGATATTGTATAAGAACTACCACCCGATTGGCACGGTCGAAGCAGGATTATTTCTAATGTGGTTTACCGTTTTTGTTGAGGCCATTAATCAAAATCATCTCATAAAAAATGATGCAGCATGGGCAGCAGCTGTTGAATATACTTGGATCAAAGCGAGAGAGGGAAAAGGATCTCAGCAGCACATAGCAGAAAAGTACGGAATCTCGTCCTCCACTTTGGGCAAGTATGTGAAGCTTCTGAAAACAATTACTTCTTCACGAGCAGATATTTAGACATATTCTCCTAATTTTTATAGGATGAATGTAGGAAGGCTATAATAAAAATATGTCTAATTGATATAGCCGAATATATGTCGAAGTAGGCTATTTTATTGAAGGAGTGAAGCAACATGTCTGAAGAAAAAATTTATGATGTTATTATAATCGGAGCGGGTCCAGCTGGGATGACCGCAGCTGTATATACATCTAGAGGCAGCCTGTCCACCCTGATGATTGAACGCGGTATTCCAGGCGGGCAAATGGCAAACACAGAAGAGGTTGAAAACTATCCGGGCTTTGATCATATTCTAGGTCCAGATCTATCAACGAAAATGTTTGAGCACGCTAAAAAGTTTGGTGCAGAATATGCATATGGCGATATTAAGGAAATTATCGATGGGGAAGAGTATAAAACGGTTGTGGCAGGCTCTAAGCAATACAAAGCCCGCGCTGTGATTATTACAACCGGTGCCGAGTATAAGAAGCTGGGTGCCCCAGGCGAAAAGGAATTAGGCGGCCGCGGCGTTTCTTATTGTGCAGTTTGTGATGGTGCTTTCTTTAAAGGGAAAGAGCTTGTTGTAATCGGAGGCGGAGATTCAGCGGTTGAGGAAGGCGTCTACTTAACTCGTTTTGCTACAAAGGTAACGATTATCCATCGCCGTGATGAGCTTCGCGCACAAGCGATTTTGCAGAAGCGTGCCTTCGACAATGATAAAATTGAATTTATCTGGAGTCATACGGTTAAGGAAATTAACGAGAAGGACGGCAAGGTAGGAAGCCTTACTCTTGTGTCAACTAAAACAGGCGAAGAGCAAGAATACAAAGCAGATGGTGTGTTTGTTTACGTTGGTATGCTCCCACTATCAAAGCCTTTCGAAAATCTCGGCATTACAAATGAAAACGGATATATCGAAACGAACGAGAATATGGAAACAAAGGTCCCAGGCATTTTCGCAGCGGGCGATATCCGTGAAAAGCAGCTCCGTCAAATCGTAACCGCAACAGGAGACGGCAGTATCGCCGCACAAAGTGTTCAGCACTATGTGGAAGAGCTAAAGGAAAAATTAAAGATACAAGCTTAATTTTTTAGGAAAAGCCGCCCGCTGGATGAATGTCCGGGAGCGGCTTTTTTTGTGCGGAAGGTTATTGGACAGGAAACGTG
>NZ_JBALPC010000223.1:6819-18636 GCF_036965225.1 Bacillus sp. JJ1474
ACAGGAAACGTGGGAAAACAGAAAACCTGTCCAATAAATGACTTCTCCAAAAGACAAACTAAGTAAATTAGAAAACTGCATAAAGGAAAACCTTAACAAAAAGTAACTCTGTTTTAATTTTCCTGTAACAATAGTGAAATAAAAATCAGTTATTATAGATATAGAAATTGACCCCCTTTTAAAGATATAACCCTTTTAAGCACAGATACGTCTGTGCTCTTTTTTTTTGTTAAAATCATGTTTTCTTCCATATGTTGAAACTTTCAATTCGTTGTTACCGTATAACAAAAATAGTATAATGAAGTGACATATGCTGATGAAAGTAACCTGAGGAAGTCATAACGGAAAAAATGAGGTGAATAATGATGCAGCGAGTCACCAACTGTGTGTTAATTAAGGATAATCAAGTGCTGTTATTGCAAAAGCCGAGACGAGGCTGGTGGGTAGCTCCCGGCGGGAAGATGGAGCCGGGGGAATCGGTTCGGGACTCCTGCATTCGTGAATATAGAGAGGAAACAGGCATTTATTTACGTAACCCGAATATAAAGGGAATTTTCACCTTTATCATGAAAGAAGGAGACAGGGTTCTATCGGAATGGATGATGTTTACCTTTTTGGCAACGGAAGCAGATGGCTTGAATGTGGATGAGTCCGAAGAGGGGAAAATTCTTTGGCATCCGTTTGAGGAAATTAAGAACCTGCCAATGGCTGCAGGTGATAGCCATATTCTTGAATATATGATTCATGGAAAAGGTATTATTTACGGGACTTTCACCTATACACCAGATTTTGAGCTGATAAGCTATCGATTAGATCCAAGCTAAGTTAGAACGTGTCAGGGGGAAAAAGTATGAGTACGGGTGCTGTGAATGAAACTCAAATTGTGATAATTACAGGGATGTCAGGTGCAGGAAAAACGGTGGCAATCCAAAGCTTTGAGGATCTTGGTTTTTTCTGTGTTGACAATCTGCCGCCAACGCTGTTGCCAAAATTTCTTGAACTTATGAAGGATTCAGGGAATAAAATGAATAAGGTAGCGTTAGTCATGGACTTACGAGGGCGTGAATTTTTTGATCACCTGTTTAAAGCACTCGATGATCTTTCTGAAACCTCATGGGTAACCCCGCAAATTCTTTTTTTAGATGCGGATGATTCGACATTAGTGCGAAGGTATAAAGAAACTCGGAGATTTCACCCTCTTGCTCCTTCAGGATTGCCTCTAGAAGGAATTAAGCTTGAACGCAACCTATTGGAGGAGTTAAAAGGGAGAGCACAAATTATTTATAATACGACTCAGTTAAAGCCAAGGGAGCTTCGTGAAAAAATTCTAACGGAATTCTCTTTGAATAAAACAACGATGTTCACGGTAAATGTTATGTCATTTGGATTTAAACATGGAATTCCGATTGACGCTGATCTTGTTTTTGATGTTCGATTTCTGCCAAATCCTCATTATATTGATCATATGCGCCCGAAAACTGGGCTTGATGAAGAAGTATATAACTATGTTCATAAATGGACAGAAACGACTAAATTCCTTGAGAAGGTCACAGAGCTGCTAAGCTTTATGCTTCCTCATTATAAAAGAGAAGGGAAGGCTCAGCTCGTTATTGCGATAGGATGTACAGGTGGACAGCATCGTTCTGTCGCGTTAGCTGAGTACATTGCCAATTACTTTAAAGATGATTATCATACGCGAATTACGCATCGTGATATTCAGAGGAGAAAGGAAAATGGAAAATGAAGACGAACCGACAGCCGAGAGTCGTCATCATTGGCGGGGGGACTGGATTGCCTGTTCTGTTGCGGGGATTAAAGCAATATCCCGTTGATATCACTGCAATTGTGACAGTTGCCGATGATGGAGGAAGCTCTGGACGGCTTAGAAACGACTTGCATATTCCTCCTCCGGGTGATATTCGAAACGTACTGGCCGCGCTATCTGATGTAGAGCCGTTAATTGAGGAGATGTTTCAGCATCGTTTCACAACGTCAAATGAATTATCGGGACATTCTCTCGGGAATTTGATTTTGGCAGCTATGACTTCCATTACTGGAAACTTTGTTCATGCCATTCAGGAAATGAGCAAAGTTTTAAATGTAAGGGGCAAGGTATTGCCAGCAGCGAATCAAAGCGTTGTCTTGCATGCTGAAATGGAGGATGGGACTGTCGTTTCTGGCGAATCCAAAATCCCGTACTCTGGGAAAAAGATCAAAAAGGTATTCCTTACACCCAAACATATTAAACCTCTTCCTGAAACGATCTCAGCTATTAGGAAAGCGGATTTAATCATTATTGGGCCAGGCAGCTTATATACAAGTATTTTGCCGAATCTTCTCGTTCCTAAGCTTGGAGCTGAAGTTTGCCGTGCAAAAGCAAAAAAGGTATATATATGCAATTTAATGACACAGGCGGGAGAGACTTATAACTATTCTGCGGCCGATCATGTTCAGGCCATCTATGATCATATGAGCTGTGCTTTCATTAACACGATTCTTGTGAATAACGAGGATATTCCCTCTCAGGTTCGGGAGCGTTATAATGAAGAAAAGTCTCAGCCGGTCGTCTTTGATATAGATAGACTTCATGAGTTAGGGCTCGAAGTGATTCCAGGGGAAATTGTCAGCCTGAAAGACGGGGCTATTCGTCATGATACTAAAGAGGTGGCATCCATGCTATACTCTATGCTAATAGATGAAAAAGAAAAACATCATAAAAAATAATATTAGTGGTCAGCGCCTCTTGCGCTTTTCTAAGAATAGGGGTGAAGGAGTTGTCTTTCGCTTCAGAAACGAAAAAGGAATTAACAAATCTTGAAGTAAAGGATTGCTGTGGGAAGGCTGAATTATCAGCACTTATTCGGATGAACGGTTCCCTTTCCTTTTCTAACAGAAAGTTAATTGTCGATATTCAAACTGAAAATGCAGCGATTGCAAGAAGAATCTATATTTTGATTAAGAAGAATTTCCATGTCCAAGTCGAGCTTCTTGTACGAAAGAAGATGAGACTGAAGAAAAATAATGTGTACATTGTTAGATTGTCTGAACAAGCAAGTGAAATTCTAGATGAGTTGAAGATCCTTAGCGAAGGATTTGTCTTTACAAATAATATTTCTGAAGAGCTTATTAAAAAGAAATGTTGTAAGCGTTCTTACTTGCGAGGAGCTTTTTTAGCAGGGGGGTCGGTGAATAATCCGGAAACATCGTCCTATCACCTTGAAATTTTTTCACTTTATAAGGAACATAATGATTCTCTTTGTGAATTGATGAATACTTTTGGCCTAAATAGTAAAACACTAGAAAGAAAAAAAGGATTTATCACATACTTAAAGGAAGCTGAAAAAATTACAGATTTCTTGGGAGTTATCGGGGCTCACAACGCTCTACTTAGATTTGAAGATATTCGTATTGTGCGGGATATGCGTAATTCAGTTAATCGTCTCGTAAATTGTGAAACAGCGAACTTAAACAAAACCATTGGTGCCGCTTTAAGACAGGTGGAAAATATTCGGTTCATTGACGAAACTATAGGCCTTCATATTTTACCGGATAAATTAAGAGAAATTGCAGAGCTGCGTGTCGCGTATCAAGATGTTACATTAAAAGAACTTGGAGAAATGGTTTCTGGCGGCACAATCAGCAAGTCAGGCATCAATCACCGCTTAAGAAAAATAGATGAGATAGCAGATAAATTGAGAGCAGGAGAATCGATTTAATAATAATGAAGATTCTGTAGGGGAGGAAGAAGAGAAATGGTAGAAAAACAGGTAGAAGTAAGATTAAAAACAGGATTACAGGCAAGGCCTGCAGCACTTTTCGTTCAGGAAGCAAACCGGTTTTCATCAGATGTTTTCCTTGAAAAGGACGGTAAGAAGGTAAATGCGAAAAGCATCATGGGCTTAATGAGCCTAGCGGTTAGTTCAGGTACAGTCATTACATTAATTGTCGATGGCAAAGATGAAGCCCAAGCGATTGAAGAGCTTGCTGACTATATCCAACAAGAGCATTAATAAAAAACAACTCGCCATAAAAAATGCGAGTTGTTTTTTTGTTTTACTTATCCTTTTTCTCATCTAAACGAGTAATAATTTTATCCACGAGACCGTACTCAAGAGCTCTTTCAGCAGTCATGAAGTTGTCGCGGTCTGTATCTCGAGCGATCACTTCAAGCGGCTGGCCTGTGCGCTCTGAAAGAATCGTGTTTAGCTTGTCACGCAAGAATAAAATGCGTTTTGCAGCAATTTCGATTTCAGTTGCCTGACCTTGTGCTCCACCAAGTGGTTGGTGAATCATGACTTCACTATTTGGAAGAACGTAGCGCTTTCCTTTTTCACCCGCAGCAAGCAGGAAAGCACCCATAGAAGCTGCCATCCCGATACATACTGTTGAAACATCAGCTTTAATGTACTGCATAGTGTCATAAATCGCCATACCAGCTGTAATGCTTCCACCTGGGCTGTTAATGTATAGGGTAATATCCTTCTCAGGGTTTTCTGCTTCTAGGAATAGCAATTGAGCAACAATCGAGTTCGACACATGATCATCAATCGCGCTTCCAAGCATAATAATACGGTCTTTTAAAAGACGGGAATAAATATCATACGCACGCTCTCCCCTGTTTGTTTGTTCAATAACTGTAGGGATTAAGTTCATCTTTAAATTCCTCCTTAAAAGTAAGGTAAACATTCAAAGTCATATAGACGAAAGATGTTTTTCTTTATGTAATATTATGATACACTGATGGTCAATAAAGGTCAAACAATTCACTTTCATTACCGAAAGTTATCGTTCGACACCGTTTGCTCGAAAAATTCCCTCGTATCCATCATACCCGCTTCACCGTTTTTTAAACAAATAATGGCTTGCAAAGTTCCAAAAAATATCGTATAATATGTAATCGTAGCATAAAAAAAGGTGCATCAAAAATTAGGTCCATTCAAGCCCATTGTGCCTTACTATATTTCGATATGCCCTCGTGGTGCAACGGATAGCACGTGAGATTCCGGTTCTTAAGATGTGGGTTCGATTCCTGCCGAGGGCGTCATTAATACTTTTAAATTACCGATGCCTCTGCGCTTTTTTAAGCGTAGGGGCGTTTTTTATTTTCGGCTATTCTTCCGTTGAAAATACCACGCACAGCACCCCGAGATGCCCCTTGACTGACCTTCCGTAATATTTCTATGGAGGGCTTCTACATGAAACAACGGACAGCCGTCACCACTACGATCGCGCAACTAAAGAAAAGGCTCCTAAGGAGCAATTTGAAATAAAGTAATTGTGAAAAGACTGGGGATAACCGCAGTCTTTTTCACATCAAGTAAAACAAAACACTCGGCTTATCCCACTTCCGCATTTTGTTTTTAATTAATTTACACATTTCAACAACCAAAAAGGTGATTTTATAGTAGAATAGTATTATGTAAAAAGTACCATCAAAGGGAATGGCCTCCACATGGGCTGTTGCGAAGAATTTACTATACAAAGTTTATAAATAATAAGAGGTGTAAATATTGGAGTCGTTAAAGCTTCTATACCCAGCACAAAAGCTTGGTCAAATGGTCGATGGTGACAATATAAACATAATCCCGTTTGTAAATGACCAATTACTTGTTAGTGATCATTATGGCAATACTAAAGGTTTCATAGTGCCTGATATACATAATAATGGAGATTATTTGCTATACTCAGAAAATATGGATTTACTTGGGTCGACACTTTCAACAAAGGGGATGACAAATTTTTTAACACCAGGAGGAAACATTTCCTCAACCTTTATCGAGCAGATGGGCACTGAAATACAGGATGGAGTGGGTACATCATTTGTATTCGACAATGCGTACGATGGATTTGATGTGTATAACAATGCAATGCTGTTAACATCCTCCTCACAAGCGTTGGGTCCAAAGGTTTCAATAGTTCAAAATATAGATACAAATACTATTGCAAGTTTAGATGGATTAGAATTGTTAGATATAGATTTGGTTGATTCTTATTTAGATAGCTTTTTAACATTGTTTTAAAGGAGGAACTAGTTTTGTCTATCATTAAAGAGAGAAAGATAATTTTAGATGCTAGTTTGGCATTAGAACAATGTTCACCTATCTTAAAAGATGCTATGGTTTATACACTAAACCAAAATGTAGAGCAAATTGGTAAGTTGCTCACTCAACAATTCCAAGATTATATGAATGAAATTGCATCTTATGAGCCGAAGATTAAACAAGATGCTAAAAAACATTTAAAATCATACCTGCAGTTTGTGTCGCCAGCGAATTTTATTACGAATATTGATTCAATTTTTGATGATTACAAGCTGCAGGAAATAGAAAAAATCTACCGTCAAAGTTTTTATCGCCTGACTGCGAACTACACTCATGAAAATAGTGAACGATTCTTAGTTGATTCTAAGCATTTTCAGCAACTAGTGAACGAGATAAATGATTTAAAAGCTCCTATTGCAGAAAAAATAGCTCCTTACATAAATGCATATCAATCATATGTAAAAGAATTAAGCCAATCTCAAGATACGGCTATTGCTAGTTTAATTGGGGGTTTTGCAGCAACTGCAGTTGCCGGACCTCTTGCGGGAATTGTAACGAGACATTTTATCCGCTCAAATAATAGTAAAGATAAAAAGTTAGAACAATTCTTAAAGACTCAAGATGAGTTAATTTCTGTGATATTTGCACAAATAATGAAATTATTACGAAAAATAATCTTTCTGTTAGGTCAGATTTACGCTGGTCTCGCCACAAAGCTTCAAGAAGAGAGTCAAGCATTGAAACTTTCCTATCAAAAATTTGATAAAGAACAACAACTATTAATGTTGGATATATCGAATGCATTGGAGCGAAATATTAAGAATGCAACTGAAGATGTTTTTAGACAAATTCAAAAATGCACTTCTCAAAATGAATATGAGAAAGCAGAAGAACTTAGTCGGAAATTAGTTGGTTACTTTAGTCGCAATAAGCAAATTGCAAAAAAACTTACTCAAGGTATTTCATATGGAATGGCTTCTCAATTGATTCATTTCACTATTCTTGCGCAACAGATTTCAGCGATTACTGATGATAAACAAAAACATTTTTATTATACAAAGCTATTTACTTCCTTAACTCATGCACCGAAACATAAGCCAGTTGTTTATGGCATAAACATTGTGAAATTGGAAGATGCCGTAGAGAAATATATGCATCTTTCTGTAAAACTTAAAGAGCCTAAGTATGTTGCGACTGCTATCCAAGTGCTACAGAATTTTTTAGTGCGATTTCAACAGAATAATTTAGTTTATCGTGAAGATACGGAATATCTTCCGGCAACAGTAACTAAATATTGCGATAAGGATGCATCAATTCAATATAAGCCAATAAAGATTCAGTATCCAGAACAGATTATGGGTCTTTATGAATCATATGAATACGCGGTATTATATGAAAAGATTAGCAGTGGAGAAATTGATGATAATCCTAGTTCTATCAATGAAAAATATATGGAACAAATCGCTTATTATGATTTCCATATAACAGAGATAAATTTGTCAAATGGAACAGAAGATGATTACTATCGGTCCGCAATGTATCATCTGGAAGGAAAGCACACGAAACAAAATACAGAACTTGCATTGGAACGCTTAAAAATAGCTGCAACTTCAGGGCATGGCCAAGCAATTTTTCAGTTAATATCCTTAATTGAAGAAAATAAATTTAATGCAACTGAAAAAGAATATGTAGAGTTACATCTTCGATTGTATGATTCAGACTTCGCTTATAATGAGCACTTACTATACCGTATCGGAAAGTTTTATCAGGAAGGTTTTGGAGTTGAACAAAATTATGTAACGGCACTTAGCTGGTTGGAAAGAGCTGCTGCGATGAACCATGTATCATCAATGTTTGAGATAGGCTTACTGAATGAAACAGGGGTAATCGGTAAAAAAGATAAAAAAGAAGCTTTCATTTGGTATAAAAAAGCAGCTGAATTAGATGAACCGCGTGCTAAAGACAAGATTGAGCGAAAAACTAGAAAAACAGGGATTCTGGTATTTAGCACGTTAGTGCCTTTAATTATAGTGTTTTTAATATGGAATCAATTAAATAGTTCAAATGGTGGAACCCATACGACTTATTTTTCAAACGATACAAAAAAATATTCGAATAACATTGAAAAATACTCAGCGGATATTGATACAGTTGATTTCAATAAAGATGTTTCAAATGAAGAGGAAGAAGCGTTAGAAGAAACAATAATGATTAATTATTTAGAACCGAATAAGATAGGTGATAATGCATCTGGAATAGTTACTATACTAGAAGATACCATTGTCACTTTGTCAACAGGAGAAGAATTAGTCTTGGCTAAAGGAACTACTTGGGAGGTATTTGATCGTAGTTTTCAAAAGATTACAATTCAAGATGGAATTGTTTTAGAAGAAACAAATAATATTGCTTACGAACAACTAGTAGCTCCTTATAATCAAGATCATTCAATTTATGGGATGTCGGAATTACAAGTGAATTCAGGAAATGTAAAAGTAGTAGAAAACAAAACAACTGAAACTATTTACTACTTAGAACCTGGTAAATCCTATACATTAAAAAGTCTAACCATAGACGGATGGCTTCAAGTAGGTTTGAATGAATGGGTGAGATTTAATCCAAATGTTATGACTATAAAGTCTGACCATTTAAATATCTATAAAAGCGAAAATAATATTGGAGAAGCGAAACTTTTAACAGATCTTGTTCCGATTTATTATGATGATAATGGTGAAACGATAATTGGTTATTTTGTAAATGAAGATTCAGTTTCAGTAAATGCTCATCTTTCTTCAGGCTATTTGCGAGTAGGAGGTAATTATATACGTCTAGATGAGAATGTTGCATTTGATCGAACATATAATCAACAATTCTATAGTTCACGTGTTTATGGAGAAGTTGAAATATTAGCTGAAAATATAAATGTTTATCGAAGTGCTTCTTCTACAAGTAATATTGTCGGTGTTCTAAAGAAAGGGCAAAAATTAGATGTTCATTATATAACTAATGGTGGAGCATATTGTTTTACATCTCAACCCAATCATTGTATTACCAATAATGAAGAAAAAGTAAAATTTACTAAAATTCATAAATACCTTAAAAGTGAAGATGAGAATGCGATTGGCATTTATGACTCACCAAAAACTCATTATGTTAAATCATTCCCATCTGATCCAGGTCATCAAAGTGGCATGACAGAATGGCGTCACGATAATGAGGCTGTCCCATATGAAGTTTATGAAATTCGTGAGTTAACTAATTCTTTATGGTATCGTGTAGGTCCTGCACATTGGTTAATCCACTCTGATGAAGGTACGTTTAAGTCATTATAATGCTAAGAGAATCGAAGCATCCAAATGTCCGTTGAAGAAGGAAATTTCAGTGGTGTCGTTTTTCATCGTGAAAGTAGGGTTTTTTGTGGAAGTATTTTCGTTTTGGGATTGTAACGGGGATAATGGTAAGTTATTGTTGTGGCATATGAAAAGCACCTCCCTTAAATTGATATGTTGTTCATACCAGGAGGTGTATTTGTTTTATATGCGATGTTTGTATACGGGCTTACCGCAAACACAATATACACAAATTTTATACGTTGTCTCTACAAAACCTTATTAAATCAATGCTTTGACTGTTAGTTCGACCCATGCCGAGGGCGTTATTATCAAAAATGAGTTCCAATGTTTGATGGTTTTATTCAAACACAGGAACTTTTTTTGTTATAGAGAATTTCAGGCTGCCAACACTTCACAATGGAAATAAAATAAAAACGCTCACTATATATGGGGGATAAATACCCCCATGCAGTGAGCGTAGAATATTAGACGTACGGTCGTGTGAGAAGTCTATTCCTCTCTCGTTTCGAGCTTCTGAACACCTTTGTAGCCGTCTCTTTTTGTCGCTTTTTTTCCATGTAAGAATGTTATGGCTGGCGCTGCCAACATGCCTACAAGCATTAAGACTATTCCAATGTTCAATAGACTTGAGTTGCCTTGGGTGCCTCCCACATAGAGAAAAGGAAAGGAAACAATTGTAACAATAAATGCGATTGTTTGAAGACCTACTTTAGTTGCAAAAAAATCTCTCATGTTGAACTATCTCCTTCCTAAATAAACAGTGTAGTAATCGTTAGTATGATACCTATCAAAAGAGCAACACCTATCGCAATAGGCAAAATCTTTTTAAGGACGAGCCCTTCTTGACCGAGGATTCCTGCAGTTGTTGTACCAAGAATGATCTTACTTGGTGATAAAACTGATCCCATCGCACCGCCTGCAGTATGGGCCCCTAATATAGCTGCTTCATTTAAATGTAAAAGCGAGGAAGTCGCTTGTTGGAATCCTCCAAATAAAATATTGGAAGACATATTACTGCTCGTCATAAATGACCCGAGAACGCCAATTGCTGGTGCTAGGAATACATAAGTCTGACCCATAACTCCGGCTGTACCCATAGCAAGTTCAGTTGTTTGTCCAGTTCCACCCATGATTTTAGACATAATAATCAATGCGATTACTGCGATCGTGGAAGGAATCGTTTTTTCAATTGTTCTCCTAATAGCCCGTGTTCCTCCGCCTTTTTCAATTTTGCCTTTGCTCTTAAAAAAGACAAAACCGATGATAGCAGATAGAAGCAAGAATAACCCGGAATTCGTTAATGGCATGACAGGTGAAAATAGATCATAACCATGATTCACCATACCATAGCCGGTCGTTGTTTCAGGATAGCTTAGACCTAATTGCCACTGATTCAAAAATGTCTTTAAAGGACCGATAAGCAAAACAATCAGTGTAATAGCGGTTAATACATAAAAAGGGAAAAATGCTTGATTCATGGTAAGTGGATCTTTGGAGACATTTTCTTCTTTCTTGTTATCTCCTTCTTGACGAACCATTAGTTTACTATCTTGAATACTCCATGATTCTCTGTACATTTTCAGCTTGCCAATAAATAATATAGCAACCAGTGACAGTAATGATGGAATAAAAGCTGCTAATGCAGGATTCATTTGTGCTAAAATTGTTTGGCCTCCACCTTGAATTAAGGAAAGTATGATTACGGCCGGCAATCCTTTTTTAACAGCTGCCCAGCGGCCATAGACCCAGCTGATAGTGATACCAGTAGCGATATTAATAATCCAAATAAATAATGAAGCCCAGACAGCCGCTTCAATTACCGTTCCGCCTTGAATACCAGTTTGGGAAACTAATGCATCCCAAGCCACGGCTAATGTTCCGAACGTATTACCCCATGCCTGTCCTAATAAAGCAATGACCACAGCCCATAGGGGTCTTACACCAAGTCCAACTAATAATGGAGCACAAACGGCTATTGGTACTCCGAAACCAGTGATTCCTTGTAAAAAACTGGCGAACACCCAACCGATTGCCATAATTTGAAGAAGTTCATTAGACGTGAACTTTTTTAACCCATTCCGGATTGAATCAAATGCCTTTGCCTCACTAGTTACTTCATATATTAGAATGGCAGGCAAAATAATGACAATGACCGTTAA
Organism: Bacillus sp. JJ1474; assembly: GCF_036965225.1. NCBI lineage: Bacteria > Bacillati > Bacillota > Bacilli > Caryophanales > Bacillaceae > Bacillus > Bacillus sp. JJ1474. The sequence continues at coordinate 18,370 of NZ_JBALPC010000223.1, forward strand.
TGAAGTCCATATACCTTTTGCACTTTCCAGTCCTAATAGCTGCAGATCTGATTTATAAAAAACGATGGAAATGATAAATGCAGCCAAGAGTCCAATAGGTGCAGCTTCTGCAGCCCCCCAATTGAACTTCACCATTAGTAAAATAAGTATTATTATAGGTATTGCAGCCATTAGCCACATCAAAATATTAACAGGTAGTTCCATATTCCGATTTCCTCCTTTATTACTACATCACTAAATATATATTTTTCTTATTTCATCTTCAAC